>CAVGEN010000013.1:0-35746 GCA_963628185.1 Waltera intestinalis
AAGATATTATCGGTCTTGGATACAAGAACGATATCGTGAATGTAAAGAGTGGTTACGGTCGTAACTTCCTTATCCCTACAGGCAAGGCTGTTATCGCTTCTCCATCTGCTAAGAAGCAGTTGGCTGAGGACTTGAAGCAGCAGGCTCACAAGCTCGAGGCTATCAAGGCTGAGGCTGTGAAGAAGGGCGAGGCTATCAAGGACGTAGTTCTTACTATCGCTGCCAAGGTTAGTGCTACAGGTCAGCTCTATGGCTCTGTTAACGCTGCTACTGTAGCTGAGGAACTCGCTAAGAAGGGCTTCGAGATTGATCGTAAGATCATCACAATGAAGGATGCTAAGAAGGTTGGCGAATACGAGGCTATCGTTCACTTCCACAAGGAGGTTGAGGTTAAGGTTCCTGTAAACGTTGTTCCTGAGAACGCTCCTGTTGCTGCTCCTGCAGCAGAAGAGGCTTCAGCTGAGGTTGCTCCTGCAACTGAGGAGGAGGCTCCAGCAGCTGAGTAATCTTGGAATTGCCAGGCTGTGTTTTAAGTACGATAATTTTCGCACTGTAAAGCAAAATAATATAAAAATCCCATCTGCCGCAAGGCATTTGGGATTTTTTTTACCCTTTTCAGACATTGACGTGGCATTTTAGAATATATAACTATGATTCTCTGCCAAATCTCGAAAAATATTTGTATCTTTGCAGCCGAATTGCGGTTATTCCGATAAAATAATTCATTGATTATTAATAACAATATTAAAACAAAAAAATAAAATGAAAGCATTTGTTTTCCCTGGTCAGGGTTCTCAGTTCGTAGGAATGGGCAAGGACCTCTATGACAACAATTCTTTGGCAAAAGAACTTTTCGATAAGGCTGACGAGATCCTCGGCTTCAAGATTACTGATATTATGTTTGCTGGTACCGACGATCAGTTGAAGGAAACCAAGGTGACACAGCCTGCTGTCTTCCTCCACTCTGTAGTCTCTGCTCTCTGCTTGGGCGAGGAGTTCAAGCCTGCCATGGTGGCTGGTCACTCTCTCGGTGAGTTCTCTGCTTTGGTTGCTGCCGGTGCCATGGCTTTCGAGGATGGCTTGAAACTTGTTGCCGCTCGTGCCAACGCTATGCAGAAGGCTTGCGAGGCTAACCCTGGTACCATGGCTGCCATCATCGGCTTGCCAGACGAGAAGGTGGAGGAAATCTGCGCTGAGGTTAGCTCTGAGGGGAATGTCGTAGTTGCTGCCAACTACAATTGCCCTGGCCAACTTGTTATCTCTGGTAACACAGATGCTATCAACGCTGCTTGCGAGAAGTTGAAGGCTGCTGGCGCTAAGCGTGCTTTGCCTTTGAAGGTGGGCGGTGCTTTCCACTCTCCGTTGATGCAACCTGCCAAGGACGAGCTTCAGGCTGCTATCGAGAAGACTACATTCTCTGCTCCCAAGTGCCCAGTTTACCAGAACGTGGATGGCAAGCCTCACACTGATCCTGCCGAGATTCAGCAGAACCTCATCGCTCAGTTGACAAGCTCTGTACGTTGGACTTCTTCTGTCCAGGCAATGATTGCCGATGGCGCAGACGATTTCACGGAGTGTGGTCCTGGCAAGGCTTTGCAGGGTATGATTGGTCGCATCGACAAGACTGTGGCTGCTCACGGCATCGCATAAATCGGGTTAGGATAAATCAGTAAAAAACATAATTAACGTTTTATCTTCTTGGCAATGCGTTGCTGGGAGATAAAACGTTCATTCTTTAATATAACAACCGCTAAATGAAAGAAAAAGTAGTAATATATCAAGTTCTTCCTCGACACTTTGGCAATAAGAACACCACTCGCAAGGAGAATGGCACCATTGAAGAGAACGGTTGTGGAAAACTGAATAACTTCACCGACGCCGTCTTGGCTCGCATCCATGACATGGGGTTCACCCATGTTTGGTACACGGGAGTCATCCGTCATGCCACGCAGACCAATTATTCGTCTTATGGCATCCCTACTCAGCACGCCGAGGTGGTGAAGGGAAAGGCAGGGTCGCCGTACGCCATTACCGACTATTATGATGTCGATCCCGACTTGGCTGAGAATGTCAGCCTTCGTATGATAGAGTGGGAGAGTTTGATAGCTCGTACCCACAAGGCTGGTATGAAGGTCATCATGGACTTTGTGCCAAACCATGTGGCACGGGAGTATCATTCCATAGCGAAGCCTGTCGGGGTGAGAGACCTTGGCGAGGACGATGACAAGAACATGCACTTCTCGACCAAGAACAATTTCTATTATACTTGGGGCGACTTGGACTTGAATGATGTTCGTCGTGCGCATCCTGAGATGAAACCTTTCAGCGAGAAGGATGCCGCCATCTATGAGTCGTATGAGGAAAGTCCTGCAAAGGCAACTGGCAACGACCGCTTTGACAATCGGCCCGGTGTGAATGATTGGTATGAGACGGTGAAACTCAACTATGGCATCGACTATTGTGACGCTGGTGGCAGAAGTTACCATTACGAGCCGGTTCCTAGCACATGGAGTAAGATGACGGACATCTTGCTCTTTTGGGCAAGCAAGGGTGTGGATGGTTTCCGCTGTGATATGGCGGAGATGGTGCCTGCTGCTTTCTGGTCGTATGCCACCCAGATACTGAAGGCTCGTTATCCTAAGATAGTCATTATCGGTGAGGTCTATGCGCCGGGCCAATATCGCAGCTATGTGAAGGCTGGTTTCGATTACCTCTACGACAAAGTGGGTATGTACGACTGTCTTCGAGGGGTTGTCCGTGGTGAGCGTCCTGCTGCCAGCATCACCCATGAGTGGCAGGTGGTCGATGACATACGTGACCACATGCTCTATTTCCTGGAGAACCACGACGAGCAGCGCATCGCCAGTGATTTCTTCTGTGGCGATGCCTGGAAGGCTATTCCTGCCGCCGCACTGAGTCTCTTCTTCCAGAAGAATCCTTTCATGCTCTATGCAGGACAGGAATTTGGCGAGCGGGGAATGGACAAGGAAGGGTTTAGTGGCGTGGATGGCCGTACCACGATATTCGACTATTGGAGTCCCGCTACGCTAGTTCATGCTTATCATGGTGGAAAGCAAAGCCGGCTCACGGCTACCTATCGCCAGCTGCTTCGCCTCGCCAACGAGGAGAAAGCAATCCGTGAGGGCGATACGTTCGACTTGATGTATGTAAATCCTTTGAACGCCCATTTCGACCCGCGCACTAACTTTGCCTTTTTGCGCAAGAAGGACGAGGAGGCGATGCTCGTCGTGCTCAACTTCTCGCAGGAGGCACGGGAACTGGAGGTTTGCATCCCGGGGCATGCCTTCGACTATATGCACTTGCCAGAGAAAGTGGTGACGGTGTCGGAACTTTTGTCGGGCGGCAACAAGAAGGTGGAACTGAAGAAAGATGGTGTTTTCCCAGTGTCTATCGAAGCCAACGGAGTAAGACTCTATAAATTCAATGTCAAGATGGAGGAGAGTGATTTCATATTGAATGAGCATCACAAGGAGGAGTTCCCTCCTGCTCATACGGCAGAGCATCTGCTCAACCAGTTGATGGTTCGCATGTTCGGATGCGAGCGCAGTCGTAATGCCCATATCGAGCGCAAGAAGAGCAAGATGACCTTCGTCATCGACCACAAGCCTTCTCGCCAGGAGGAAAAGGCGATAGAGGCGGAGATGAATCGCTTGATAGAGGAGGACTTGCCTGTGACCTACGAGTTCGTTGATCGTGACCACATCCCTTCTGGTGTCAAGGTTGACCGCTTGCCGGAGAATGCCAGCGAGACTCTTCGCTTGGTTCGCATCGGCGACTACGATGTTTGCACATGTATAGGCAAGCACGTTCGATCTACCGCACAGATAGGTAAGTTTGTGATGCTCGGCACCAACTGGGACGAGCCTTCTCATTCGTTGCGAATCCGTTTCAAGATTGTGCAGTAGGAATGCTGTACGACAAGTTTGTTTTTTTGAAAAAAGTGTCAAAGTCTCATTTTTATAAGCAAAAGAAAATGTAATGCTTTGATAATTAGGGGGTATAAAGGCGATGAGACTTCTTGGATTTTGTGCCGAGAAGTCTCATCAAAGTCTCATAGAAAGTCAAAGGAATATTGCCCAAATAGACGTCTGATATTTGGGCAACGAGTGCCCGTGGCTTGTTCACTTGTTGCCCGACGCTTGTTCACAGAGTGAACACACGTTGGGTTGACTCAGCAATAAGTCATTGATAGCCGAAAATGAGACTTCTATGCTACTTTGGTGAAACTTTTTTATTGAAGTCTCATCGCTTGTAATAACTTGTATGTCAATTAGATATAGCCTGTTTAAAGTCAAGAAATGAGACTTTGAGACTTTTTTGTTGAAAAAATATTTCTACGTATGCGTAAGTATGTGTGAACCTCTTTTTGTAACGATGGAGTCACAAGATTATATGTAGGGTATTAGGAAAAGTGTTGGAAAATAAAAAGTTATGAGTGATAGAGGAGTAAATGAGTATCTCTTAAAGGTACAAAGCGGATTGAAGGAGTCCAGGAAGAATTTGTTGCATGATATGCTTTGCATGATGATTCGATAGTTGTAGGAGATAGTCGAGGAAATGTATTTGATGTTTCTGCAAAAGAAGTTTTGGCACAACATCCAGAGTTGTGCGTATAGAGTAATAAGGTCTCCTTGCTGTTATGCCAACCTAATGGCAAGAGGAGACTTTCCTTTTTCTTTCGTTGTGCTCCCTCACACAACTTTTTTCAAACTTTTCTTGCTAAAAATTTTGTAGTTTCGATAATAATTGCTAAATTTGTGGGCAGTTATTGGATGAAACGTGCTTTGCACATGGATTTCATGGCTAAAAGTCTCAGTTCACGCCGAGCCTAGATATGAAGTGAAAACCTTATATTGTAGGAGGTTAGGGTGGGTGAGACACGACATATTTAAGGCGCATACTTGGCGCTTTGTTCACGACTGATAGAAACTTCGCAACTTTCAGATACTGTCATGGACTTAGCAACGGTAGGTGTCCTCGGGTGTGATTATATCACGGCCAATGGAGTATTGTACCTATATATTAATAGGTAGAATTACTCCATGTGGTGTTGTATGTCATATCGGCGTGGGCTCTAACGTTGTCTGTTCAGCAGTATCGGGCAATGCGAAGGCCTCTATCAGTGGAACAGACGACAGGCAGTTCCCACGCTCTTTTTATGTTCGTAGAAAACTTGATAGTAACAGGCTGTATATTGGGGAACAGACAGCGTATGTGTCACCTAAACGTAACCTCGAACATAATGAAGCAAAAAGTATCTTTACTTGTTGGTGTTGTTGCAATAGTGGTAATAATATTGCTTTCAATAATAAAACAATCTCATATTCCTCAACATCCTAAGATTGATGGAACTGATGCTGTATTGAAAAATAAGAACACAAAAGTAAACTTGAAAAACTATCAAGTAAAATTCTATATGGAAAATTCCGCCAGTATGGATGGCTATGTCAATGGAAATACTGAATTCAAAGATGTTCTTGGAAAAATGATAGTCTCTTCGCATCATAGTTGTAAAGGTACGGATTTTTATTTCGTGAACAGTCAAGTTTATAAAGCCAATGAAAGTGCTATAGATTTCATTCAGATGCTTAATCCTGCCAAGATAAAGGTGGGAAATGTGGGCTCGACCGATGTGAATCAAATATTTAGAAACATATTGAAAGATAACAAGAAAGATGTAATATCAGTTCTTTTCTCAGATTGCATTTACTCTGTTACAGATGTAAATAGTCAGTTGGATAATGCCAAGAATGCCACGACGGATGCTTTTTTGACGGCTTTGTCTAAGGATAACTTAATGGCAACTATTGTTCTACAATTTGTTTCTACGTTTGATGGCTTTTATTATGACAGAAATGACAAACCTTTCGTATGCAAGTCACCACGTCCTTTTTATGTTGTGATTACGGGCAATAGAGATGCACTTAAAGTTCTATATGCTGATTTCAAAGTTGACAACTTGCCTGGATTGAAAAATAAGTGTTTTTTATCTTCGGAGAGTTGGACTTTGGATGAAAATAACGCTTGCGCAATCATTTCGGATTATACGAATGCTCGAAGAATCAAGACGATGAAGAACTATTTGGATTTGGAAGAAATCTCTTTGGATAGAAGCACTACTTCTTTGCAGTTTGCCATCGGTGTGGATTATTCCAATATCTTTGTAGATGATGCCTATATATTAGACAAGAATAATTATCAAGTAGAGCCAGATTGCTATAAGGTCGTAGGCGTGTCAAAGGCATCTTCTTCAGCTATAGGAGATTTTTCTATTCAACCAACGAAACCTTATGCCATTACGCTTAGTGTGCCTAATGGCTCTTTTGCACCGATGGTTATTTTAAGTTTGAAAAAGGGTATTCCTGCGTGGGTGAAAAAGGCTAATGTGGCAGATGATTCTGGCTATGTTCCTTCTTCTACGCAAAGTTTTGCAATTCAAAAGATGATAGAGGGTATTTCTGCTGCGTACAATGAAGATTATGCTGATTACTATAAAGTTCAAGTAAACATTAATAAATATAATAAATGATATGGCTGATTTTGTAGCAAATTTCTTTGAGTTGTGGGGGGCGGCATATTTAGGTCCGTTCTCACAGTATATGTATAAGGCGGACTTATACTTAGTACCATTCTTGTGGTTGTTGTTGCTGCCATTGGTAGTGGTGTTCGTGTATTATAAACTTTGGGATAATATCCGATTGGCAAAAACTTGGATATGGTTAGTTGTTGTCCTCGTTGTGTCTTTGGTTGTAGCTGCCATTGGATTTAGCAGTGCGGATAATGGATTATATGACTATTTGAATGCACATCATGTAACAAATAGTAAGATAGAAGATGTAGATTATATTTATTTTTCCATCATTTGCTTTGGTTGGTCAATTGTATGGTCTTTCATATTGTCGATGATATTGAAATTCTTTAGTGTAAAGGGGAGGTATATTCCATTTTAATTAAGAACCTATGAGTAAGTTATATCTATTTGGTATCGGTGGAACTGGTTCACGTGTAATCAGGTCTCTCACGATGTTGTTGGCTTCTGGCGTTGAAATAGGGGTTGATACGATAGTTCCTGTCCTCATTGACCCTGATTTAAGCAATGGAGACTTGACAAGAGCTGTTAGTTTGCTGAAAAAATATAAAGAAATACGTTCTGAGCTATCTTTTGGTTCGGAAATACAGTCTTGTTATTTCAAGACGGAGATAGATGACCAAGGCACCGACTTTCGATTGCCGATAGCTAATGTCGGTAATAAGACTTTTGGTCAATATATCGAGTACGATAATTTGAAAAGAGAGGATAAGGCTATGATGAGCCTTCTCTTTAGTGATAAAAATCTTAATGCACAGATGCAGGATGGATTTAAGGGAAATCCAAATATGGGTAGTATCGTGCTGAATGATTTTTGTGACCCTAACAACAATGTTTTGGCAAATTTGTTGTCAGGCTTTTCTAATGGAGATAAAATTTTCATCATAAGTTCTATTTTTGGTGGAACTGGTGCGGCAGGATTTCCGTTACTCTTGAAGACCTTTAGGCAAGCACAACAATTCAATACGTTTGCTAATCCTGCGATAATAGCCAATGCTCCAATAGGGGCACTTTCTGTATTGCCTTATTTTGGCTTGCAGTCAGATGGTAACAGTGAAATCAATATGGCAACATTTATAACTAAGGCTAAGTCGGCTCTGACATATTATCAGAATAACTTGGATACAGATGCGTTGTACTATATAGCAGATGGAATGACGAGTTCTTATGATAATATAGAGGGTTCTGACGGGCAAAAAAATGATGCTCACCTTATCGAGTTGGCTTCTGCCTTGGCTGTTGTTGATTTTGCCAAAGATTCTCAAATTGTTCGAGGATCTAATGTCTATAAAGAATTTGCAACAGAGCAAGAGGCAAATACGATGGATTTGAGCCAGTTGTCTCCGTCGACAAGGAATGTCTTGGCTTCTTCATTGATTTCTTTCTATATATTTTCTCAGTTCTACCAACATCATCTTAAAGAAACTTTTGATGCGGCTTGGGCAAAAGCGAGAAACTTCAAGTCTGATATGTTGAGTGAAGGTTTCTATCGAAATCTGAATACTTTTATCGATTGGTTCAAAGGTGATGGTAAGGATGGTTGGCTCGTGGAGATGGCAAGAAATAGCAGAGCATTTCAGCCATTTAATTTAGAAGGATACAATAATATCTTTCATTCCATCACGGGATATGAGCCAAAGCAAGTAGGCTTCTTTGGAAAACTCTTTGCTAATAAAGATGGTTTTGTCCTGATAGATGATGAAATAGCCAAGTCTTCTAACGGCGTTGATAAACGTCTGTCAGATAAAGATTATTTTATGAATGTTCATTGGATAGCTATCAGAAATGCAATAGCTAAACGTTTAAACTTAGTATAGTATGCCACACGTATATAGATTACATACAGGAGGTACCCAAACCTTGGATGGGTGGGATGTTTCCAAGCAGTATGGAACGAACGAGATTAACAATATAGTTGACCCGTCTGGAGCAACGGCAAGTTTGCCAATAACCTCTGTTCCTACACCTTTTGCAAGTTTGGAACTCGCAAGAAGCGCTTTTGAGGTTTGTGGAACTATTGACAAGAATGGCTCAAATCATATAGTGGGAGATTCTATCTATCACAAGATAGTATCGTTCTCTTTGGATACATTGGAAATCTTCTTCAATTTCAATAAGTTGACTTCCATGTTTGAGATAATCCCTTGGGATGCCAGCACTCAAATTGCAAGTTTGTTGCAGAGTTTCGATACGGCACACCAAAGATTGGGACAAACATTGAGTTTGTATCTCAATCAAGATGCTCGTGCTTTCAACTTTACTCAGAATACTGTTTTCTACTTGTTGAATTATAAAAATGGTCCGGCGCCGCTGAATATTGTAGGTGGCACCTCAACAACCTCGTTGGCTGTGGCTTCTACAAATGACTTGTCTTATTTACGAGTTCCATTGAGCGGTAATCATAATGCCTATGATTCCAATCCTGTAGCTTTCCGCTCGTTGACAGAACGTGACCCAGAGTTTGTAAAGTACGTTTGGACTTTAACTCTTCAATATGGATTCAGTAATGTATATCCTGAAGTTTATAAGTACGTCAATGAATGCTTCAAAGCTCTTTCTGATCAGCAATTCAAAGCAGAACTTCGTAATGTGACAGCTGCAGATATACAGTATTATGTGCCAATAACTGTTGGTGCAGCTAATGTGGTCTTGCCAGGTGGTGTTGTGCTTGGCACTTATCAAGCACCTTCTCCTGATACGGTAAGCGATTTTACCATCAAGGCTGATTACAATACGGGTAGCTTACCTTTGGTATTGCCAAATGCTTTAGGCTATAATGAGCCAGGAATGCGTTATGTGACAGGAGCTTGGAATCCTCAGGCAAAAGCTCCATACCATGATAGCCGTGCTATGTCTGATAGAACATTGCCAGAGGACAATACATTGTACCCATATCTAACTGTAGATGATATTTTCCAGCCTTTTATTATCCGCACAGCATTTCCTATAGATGAGAATTCTTACTTCTTGGGTAACTATGCAAGTTCAGGTAAAAAGGGATATAGCTATTTGCTTCCATTTAAGAAGGAAATCTTCAAGTATTTGAACTTGGATACAATTTGTGGTAAAACATCAGGGCTTCATGCTACGAATATCTTTGAGTTGAAAGATGCTGGTACTGGTGTTGAGGCTATTATCCATGTGCCAATTCAAAAGGGAAAGTATATTACTCTGAGAAGAATCTATTATGATATAGATGAGCCTGATGTAGAACAGAACAAGGGAGCTATTGTAGATTGTACTTTCGATTTGTACCTTTATCCTTCTTATCATATTGTCAATGCCGATGGTGTTGGTAAGCCTCAGCGTGTCTATTTGTTGGATAGCGACTGGAGAGAGATGACAAAGGATTATGACTACTCGGTAAAGTTGTTTAAGACAGAGCAAGGTATAGGAGGGAATCTTGTTTCTTCTGTTGTTAATCGAGAAGATAAAAAAGATGAACGCTTGACTTCTAAGATATTTATTGCAAATGAAGAGTTTGATGTTGTTCAGATTGACAATGGACGTGGTGCTACAGGTATACTTTTACCAAAATATGCCCAAGTAGGAGCAGGCTCTGACTCTTATGACTTTGCGATAGACTTTGGAACGACGAATACGCATATAGAATATAGGGTTAATAATGAGCAACTTACTCATCCATTAGAAATGTCGAGTTCTGATAGTGCAGTTTTAGCTATGCACTCAAATGATAGCTATTATCAAGAAATCTTTGACTCTAAGAGTCTTTATGATTTTATGAATGCACCATACCAAGAGTTTTTGCCTATATCATTTGGGACAAAGGAAATAACAGGATTCCCTTTACGTACTAATATTTGTATGGGGAAAGCGAATGCTATGGAGCAAGGACAAGATATTCGAGCCAAAGTAACCTTAGGTGATTATTCGATAGGTTTTCACTATGAGAAAATGAGCGACTTGCACAATAATCGTACAATGACTAATCTTAAGTGGTTAGGTGCAGGAAATCAGCAATATGTAACAAGTTTCTTTGAAGAGATATTGATGCTTATTAGATCTAAGGTATTAAGAAATGGTGGCTCTTTGAAGAATACTAAGATTAAGTGGTTCTATCCTGTAAGTATGGAGCCTTTTAGACTTTCGCAATTGCGGAGTGAGTGGTCTCGCCTCTGTCAAGTTTTGATTGATGAACAATGCTCTGTTCAAAGTGTAACGGAGTCATTGGCGCCTTTCTACTATTATAAAAATACGCAAGGTGTTAATGCTGCTTATCGACCTGTTGTCTTGATGGATATTGGTGGAGGTACAACCGACTTTGCTGTGTATGAGAATAATCAGCCAAAGTTGATCTCTTCTGTTCGCTTTGCAGGAAATAGTATCTATGGAGATTTTCCTGGCTTTGGAATCCAAATGAACGGATTCTACAATAAGTATCATGATAGTTATCAGGCAAAAATAAATGGAAGTCATATTGATTCTTTGGAGAATGCTTTTGCTAATGTCGTGAATAATGCGGTCTCGGCCGACTTCGTGTCGTTCTTGTATTCGTTGGAGCGTAATTCTGAGTTAAAGAAGAAAGGTATATCCATGTCATTCTCAGAGGACCTGAAAGGCGATTATTGCATGAAGACCTCTCTGTTATTGTTCTATGTCGCTGAGATTTATTATTTGGCAAATGTTCTCAAGGAAAAAGGCATTGGTACTCCTGCTTATTTGACGATTAGTGGCACAGGCTCAAAGGTCTTGGATTTAATCGGTGAACAGCCAGAGCTGGAAGGAATTGCAAAAATTGTCTTTAATGATATTATTGGCGATGATGGGAAGGTGGAGTTGAAGCGTGTCGGAAATCCAAAGGAAATCACTTGCAAAGGTGGTTTGAATATGAAAACGGAGGATGTCGTTGACGATGCCGAAGAATTGCGCTATTGCTTTGCAGCCTCTTCTAAGGTTGAAAGTTTGCATCATGCTCGATTGAAAGATATTGATGATGTTGCTATTAATCAAGGAGTGGCATTCTATACGTCTTTTATAGATTATTTCTTCGAGTTGAACAGTAAGTTCTCTTTTGAGAAGAAGTTTGGCATCAACACGCAGCGTTGTTTCCCAAAGTATAAGCGCATCCTGCTGGAACATGCTCATGAAGATTTAGCAGCTGTATTGGATGCAAGAAAGGCTGAGCGAAATGACCCTGAGGCAGAGTTGGAGGATTCTATATTCTTCTTCCCGTTGGCTGGTGGTTTGAACAGATTGTCGTATTACATATCAAATCAATAGTAAGATGAAAAAGGTATTATATATTGTTAGCTTTATAGGATTATTCTTGACATTGCAATCCTGTGATCGTTTAAGTGGACTGTTGGGAGAAAACAATGACTCGCAGCAAGAGCAGGTTGTAGATGACCAAGGACAAGGTACGTCGGAAGATAGTGTAAAGCAGGACTCTGATGCAACGGATGAGGCTGCTACTGCAAAAATGCAGTCTCAACTTCAACAGAATGAGGATGGCATAAAAAAGCTAAATGACTCATTGAGTGTCTTAAATGCGGAGTTGGTTAATCTCCAGTCAGAAGTAGCAACTTTGAAGCAGAAGCAACAAGAGATAGAGAGCGATAAGGTTGGCGTAAAAAACTTATTTGTCTATTTGGCAATATTCTCGATTGTTGTAATATTCTTGGTTATATTGTTGGCTAAAAAGATAGCAGGCAAAGGTGGTTTGACTGAGAAACAGGTAAAGGATATTGTTGCTGATTTTGCAAAGCGTCATCCTGACATTATCAATGGAAGTACGCAACAGACATTGAGCCAGCATTTTGGTTATATTCAAAATCATAAGCAAGCGATAGATGCGATTAATATGCAATTAGGTGCTTTGGCGAATTATGTAAATGGCTTGCCAAATGAAACATCTAACCAACAAAGTTGGAAAAGCCAGGCTGCATTAGGGGGACAACAAAAGGCGAAAGGTAATCAAATTAATGGAGGAAGTCGTGTCTTTTATATGCTTCCTCCTTGTAA
This sequence comes from Waltera intestinalis, assembly GCA_963628185.1. GTDB lineage: Bacteria > Bacteroidota > Bacteroidia > Bacteroidales > Bacteroidaceae > Prevotella. The sequence continues at coordinate 12,593 of CAVGEN010000013.1, forward strand.
GGAAATGGAATTTGATATGTCTTCAAAGAGAGAATTACAAATGGAGGATACTTTGTATCGTTTCGAGGTTGATAGTAAACGTCCAAATTTAGCTCACTTTGTGTTTGAATGTAATTCTCCAAGTGGTGTGCGATGGGCATTAAGAAATAAGGACAAGACTTTGGATAGAGTTTGCAATGCTTCTGGAAACGGTGCTAATGGTAAATATAAATGTACCGCTCCTGGTGAAGCAGAACTTCGAGATGGTAAATGGGTGGTAACGCGTAAGGCAGTAGTAAAATTTGATTGATAGAAATGGAAATATTAGAGATAATAATCATTTTAGGCATACTATGCGCACAAGCTTATGTGGCTTATTTGGCTTGGGGGCAGATAGAAAGTATTAGTCATTTCTTATCTTCGGAAAATAGTCTGAAGCTAAAGCAGGTTTCCGTTGATTTAAATGAAGATAAGGAAAATGAATATGTTTATAAAAAATTAAGTTCGTCTCAATATTTAGGAGTGGTAAATAGAGATGTCGCAGAAAACAACTTTTTTTCTTTTTGTCCAAAATGTAAAATAAAAAAAGGTGATAAAGTCTCTATTATAAAAGGTGCAAAAATAGGAGAGGCTGTAATCACTGGAATATTGTTCGAAAATAATAATGTTGAAGCAGCTTTTTCTGATCAAGAGATATTGATAAGTCTTGATCATAAGGTAAAAGAAAATGTAGCTTTGTTTAAAGTTGCAGAATTAGTCAAGTCACCTGGGGCTTATGCTACAGTGAGTGTTGTTTCTGTGGCAAAAAAAGAAAAAAGTATATTGTTGGGAGAAGTTGTAGATACCATCAATAATTACTTGAAGAAAAATAAAGGTGGTGCAGCTGATTTCCATTTGATTAAGGACATAGTAGAGCGTCATACAGATTCTATTGATGAAGAGATAAACCATAAATTGCCAGTGCCAATATATCTAGGTTTGATGGGTACTGTTATTGGTATCATTGTAGGCTTGTTTTCATTGAACTTTCAGTATGATCCAGATACGAATTCTTTGAATGGTGAACTTTTTGTGAACTCTGTAAGCGGACTGATTAGTGGTGTAAAGTTGGCGATGATATGCAGTGTTGTCGGCTTAGGCTTGACAACGGCATTGTCTTCATGGCGATATATGGGAGCAAAGTCTAAATTGGAAGCACAGAAGAATGCCTTCTATGATTTCATCCAGACTCGTTTGTTGCCACAGATGACAAAAGACGCTGCATCGACTATTCTGGCTTTGCAATCAAACTTGGAGAAATTTAATACAAGTTTTGAGGAAAATATCAAGGGCTTTGGTAGTATTATGGATGATATTCATACAGCCTTTGATAGTCAGGTGAAGTTGCAGAAAGAGCTGAAGAAGATGGATTTGACACAAGTTGCCAACTTAAATGCTAATGTGTTGGTTCAACTTCGCAATAGTATGACTGAGTTTGAAAAGTTTACTCAGTATCTGGGTCAGATGAATACCTTTGTGCGTTCTACTGCAAAACTAACAGATTCAATCAATGACCAGTTACAACGAACAGAAGCTATTGAGACTATTACAAATGCCATGCAAGATAATATCCAAAAGAATCAACTTGTCATGGAGAAATTGCGTGCTTTCCTTGAACGAGTAAAAGAGAATGAGGCTGTGGTGACTGCTGCTGGTGAGATAGATAGTGCTATGGCGCAAGCTATTGAAGAGCTGAAAACTCATGCGCAAGAGCAAATCAATAGTATTCGTACCTATACAACGGAAGCAACTGAAGACCTTCGTGACCTTGTTACATCAGAAAGAGGACATCTGCGTAGTTTGGATAAGTTGGGCAAACTTGATGAACTTGACAAGTTGGTATCTGCTATCACCTCTATGAGAGATGATAATAGAAATGTAAATGCTGCCTTGGAAAAGAAAATAGAAACATTGGCTCATGCGGTGGTGGACAATACCAAAGCGCAGCGTGGTGAAAGTGGAATGCCATCTTGGTTAAAGATTGCTTGTATAGTATTGGTTGCTGTTACTTGCTTCTTTGTTATTAGAGCAAGTGTAAGATATATGTCTCAGCCACAACAGCAAAGTGATGGACAAATGCGGATGTATGATAATGTGAATGACATGGATTCTACAGCTGTTGATACAACGGCTGCCGATAGTGTAGTCTATTAATGTTTGTAGTCAATTATAATAATTATGGCAAAGAAGAAAAAGGAAAGTTTCTTTTGGATTAGTTATTCAGATTTGATGACAAGCTTGTTTTTTATCTTGCTTGTTTTGTTCGTGCTGTCATCTACAGGTTTGTATATGAGTGAGCAAGCAACAAGAAAGCAACTTGATAAAATCAACGAAATCCAAGAAGCAGTAAATCGCTTGCCTAAAGAGTATTTCCAAGAGGATTCCATCAATAAGAGATGGACTCTTCTTGAAAAATATACTCCACATTTTGCAAGTATGGATGCAACAATACCTCCTTCCGATACTGCGCAAATTATTTCGATAGGACTGTCCTTGATGCAAGTTGTAGATTCATTGAACGTATTGAAATCTACCGATAAATATTCTGGGCTTGACGTGAAATATATGGTTGTAATCGAAGGTATGGCATCGAATATCCGATATGACAAAAACGACGAGTTGAGTTATAACAGAGCTTTGGCTGTTTATTATCTCTGGAAGCGTAACAACATTGATTTTGAGAATTCAGATTGTGAAGTGCAAATTTCAGGAAGTGGAACAAGAGGTATTCGACCATATAATACGGCTTACTATGAAGCTGTGAAGAAAGGGAACGAAGATGCTCCTGGGTATTATGATTTGCATGAAGAAGAAAAGAATCAATGTATCATTATTCAGATTATACCTAAAATAAGTAATATTGAAAAATGATAAAACGAAGTTTATTATATATATTCCTTTTGGTTGCTATCTGTTGCTTTATGAATAGTTGTCGCCATAGGCATTATAGAGAACAAGTGCCAGATGGAGATGAAGTCACAGAATCACGTTCTGATAGGGATGATTATAAGGAAGAGCGTAGAATACGACGTGGAACTAAGGTGAAAATGGAAGCTGATGGTGGAGTGTATTTTGTGCCAATTACAGTGAATGGCTTGGATTTGAAGTTTGTCTTTGATACTGGTGCTTCAAGTATTTGTATTTCTTCAGCTGAGGCTACCGTTATGGTTCGCCAAGGACAGATTACACGAGATGACATCTTGGGACAACAACAATTTCAAGATGCAACAGGTAGGGTCTCTGTTGGAACAGTGATAAATCTTAAGACTGTAGAAATTGGTGGCATTGTTCTTCATGATGTAGAAGCAACGGTGGTGGATAATATCCAGGCTCCATTGTTGCTTGGACAGACAGCTTTAGCCAAGTTTGGTAAGATATCTATTGATTATGATGATTTGACGATTGAATTTAATTGATGGGCTTATGGTACATTCAATTTTTCAAATAGTACTGGGGTATCCTTCTAAGAACAATCCCCATTCGGCAATCATCTCAAGGAGGGCGATTTGCCCTCCTTGACTTATGTTTAGTGCTAATACTCACTATGGTTCATGCGCTTCTCTCGCCATGCTCCTGATGAAGCCATTGTTCAAATAATTCACAAGGAATATCTTTTTATTTTTATTCTCTTCTTGACTTTCTTTTCGCCATTCTTCCCACAAAGTTCCATGCAGGCATCTTTTTCAGCGTGCTGCGTACGGGTTGGACATCCCAGAGCAGGAATATGAGGAGCACGGCAATGCCGATGACGCAAGTTATGCCATAGAGCTGTTTGATGCTAATCGTCAAGAGTTGGGTGGCGTCGTAAGGCAATCCACGTGCCATATTGTCTGCCATCTGATGACGAATGCCGAAACTGAACAAGCCCGAACACATCGAGGAGATGGGGCCGTTGCGGATGATGCCTGCCATCGTCAGACCCATGAAGAAGTGTTGGAATGGCATCAGCTCCTCCAGATAGATGGTAAGCATACAGAAAAATATGGCGTTGCCAAACGAGCGCAGGAAGGTAGGGACGTAAAGTGCCTCGATAGGCAAGCTTGGGTCGATGAGGAAGTACATCATCACGGGATAGCAGACCATCGCTGCCACGCCCAGTGTCAAGAGCCGGGTGTATTTCTGCTTGAGCACCTTGCACCAGAAGAGGCAGAAGAGACAACCCGCGATGGCCCCCACCCATTCCACGAAGTTGAGCACGTTGGTGGTGATGTTGCCGAAATGGAGCACGCCACCCGTGAATGCCGTCTGTAACACTTTGGGCGTGCTGCCCATGAACTCTACGAAGGCGAAGAGGATGAGCAGCGGCACCAGTCGCTTGTACTTCCACGCCGCCGGGGCTATGTAAGGGTGTCGGATGTGGCGCATTCGCTGGATGCAGAAATATCCTGTCACGATGAAGAGCAGCAAGTCCATCCGCATCACCTCGGAGTCGAGCCAGTTGTAATGCTCGCCATAGTTGAAGAAGAAGATGAACTCCAGCATCCACGCCGACCATAGCAGGCATCCCAGGTAGTCGAGGCTGATGAAGGGCAGGGGCTTCATGAAGCGGAAGTCGTGGGTGGTGACATAGAGGAAGAGTGCCACGAAGAGCAGCAGTCCCGTCATCGTCCAATTGATGATGCGCCAATCCTGGAAGGTGTAGATGAGATGCTCTGTAACCCAAGGCGACAAGGACATGTTGCCCAGCACGAGGCAGTAGAGCAAGGGGAAGAAGATGGTGAAGTCTCTCTTCTTGGTCATCCACAGCTGGATGGTACTCATAATTTCAAAGGTGCCGCAGAGCTTGAAGAATCCTGCGATGTAGGCGAGGATGCACATCAGTGGCACTGAGTCGATATACATGATGAGGAAGTTGCATGCCGCCACCACTAGCGCCGCATTGATGAGGAGCTGGCGGTTGGTGAAGTGGAACTTCATCTTGAAGAGGAAGGGGAATGGCATGGCCACACCCACCACGTTGAACATGACTATCATGAGCACGTCTTCTCTCATCAGACTGTATTCGCCCATCACCTGGCTCATGGCTCCGCCGTAGATGCCGCCTGACATTAGGAAGATGAAGGCGATGGGCAGATATAGCCACGGATGCAGGCGGCGGGGTATGTAGCTGTTGAATGAAGGGACGCTGAAAGGTCCCTGTAACATTGGAGGTCCTGGCATTTTTTTCTTTTAATGTTAAGTGTTATTTATTTATCTTAGTCTCAACATTCAGTCCGGCACGGAGCAATGCCACCTGCTTGGTGTCGTTGTCCTTGGTGAGGACGATGCGAACGGGTACGCGCTGCTCTACCTTCACGAAGTTGCCTGTGGCATTATCGACAGGTATCATGGAATAGGCATTTCCTGCCGCTGCGGAGAGTGCCTCCACCTTGCCATGGAACACCACGCCAGGGATGGCGTCGGCGGTGAAATCCACGGTCTTGCCCACGGTGATGCCGTCCATCTGGGTCTCGCGGTAGTTGGCCACGACCCATACGTCATTGTCATCCACGATGCGAGCCAACATCTGTCCGGGCTGAACCAACTGTCCTACGTGGATGTCTTTCTTGCCCATCACACCGTCGCAGGTAGCCACGATGATGGTATAGGAGAGGTTCAGGCGAGCCAAGTTGAGCTGAGCTTCTGCCACACTCTCGCTGGCACGGGAACCACCGAGTTGATGGGTCTGCACGTTCTTGACCGAAGCGGCACTCTGCTTTCTGCTGGTGGCCTGTTCGTAGCGTGCCTTGGCTGCCAGGTAGCGTGCGTAGGCATTGTCGTACTGCTGCTTGGTCACGGCGTCTTTCTTCATCAGGGCTGTGAAACGGTCGAAGTCTTGCTTGGCGTTCTGCATGTCTACACGAGCCTCCTCGATGCCGGCCGAGGCTGTCTGCACATTGCTGTTGGTCGTGGTCATCGTGGCGGAAACCGCAGAGGAGCCAGCCTTCGAACCCCGCAATCCTGCCTCTGCCTGTGCCACTTGCAAGCGGTATTCGGCATCTTCGATGATGACGAGCGTGTCACCTTTCTTCACGTGTTGGAAATCATTGAAACGTATCTCCTTGATGAATCCCTGCACACGATTGTTGATGGGGGTAATATGGCGGCACACCTGTGCGTCATCGGTATATTCCACTCCGCTGCCATGGTAGAAATGGCTGAAGCACCAGCCTATCGCACCGATGAGGAGGAGTATGATCACTACATTGTATATTCTCTTGATAATCTTCTTGTTCATAGTTTATCTTCTTTACTTTTTTACTTTTTTACCTTTAATTAGATTTCTCCTGCCACATACTTCATCTTGTAGTAGGCATAGACGATGTTGATGCGTGCGTCCACCTCTTTCAACTCTGCGTTGAGTCGGAGGTTTGAGGCATCCACCATGTCGGTGACGAGTGCCATCTGGTTGAGGTAGCGTGAGTTCATCACCTCGTAGTTTTGGCGAGCCAGTTCCACGCTCTTCTGCTGCGTCTCCAGTTCCACGTAAGTTTGCTGGTACTGCACGTAAGAAGCTTGTACGTTGTTGTTGAGTTGCTCTGCTTGCAAGGCGTGGGCTTCCTTTGCCTGGCGGGTCTCCACGGCAGCTTGCTTGATGCGCTTGTTGCTCTTGAAGAGCGAGCTGAGACTGTACTTTACGCCAACTCCCACGTACCAGATATTGATGTTTTTGTCAATGGGAGGTAGCTCGAAGGTGATGGGACCGTCGAAGTTGTCTGCGGCAACGAAGGCTACCTTGGGCAAAAGGTCGCTCTTGGCTATCTTCTCCTTCTGCTCTGCGATGCGGATGGCGTTCGAACTCTGTTCCAGAAGTGGTGAGTTGAGGCTGCTTGCTGTCTGCCAATGGTTCTCGCCGTCTTTTCCATATACCTTATTTATAATGGAGGCATCTGGGGTAATCGTTTCGTCGTGGCTCATGCCGAGTGTGTTGCAGAGCTGATGGTTGAGGATGCAGCGCTTGTTGCGGAGGGCGGTCAGTCCGAGCTTGAGGCTTTCCATCTGAAGTTCGTATCTTGTGATGTCGTTTTTCAAAGCCATGCCTTGCTTCTGTTTCTCCTTGATGTCGGCGATGAGTTGGACGGTCAGCTGGATGTTCTTCTCATAGACCTGTATCTGATTGTCTATCTTGAAGAGGTCTAGATATTGTCCTAGGGCGATGAAGCGAGTCTGTTGGCGAGTGAGCTTCACACCCACCTCTGCCTGTTGCTTGCCCAGCTCGGCGAGACGGATGCCTGCGTTGATGGCACCACCGGCATACACCACCTGCTGGGCTTGGAATGCAAAGTTGTTGCCGAAGTGGGGGCTGCTCAAGCCGTGGACGTTGGAGAAGTCGCGGTCGGTGAGGAGGGCGTTGCCGATGTAGCTGAACGAGAGCGACGCATCGAGGTCGGGCAGTCGCTTGCTCTTTGCCGACTCGACACCGAGGTTGGCAGCTTCGACACCCGACTTCATGGTGCGGAGACTCTTGCTGTTTTCTTCAATCTTCTCGAAGAGTTGGGCGATGGTCATCGACTGTTGTGCCATAACCCAAGGTGTGCTTCCCATCAATAGGAGGCTTGCAAATAAGAATTTCTTTATCATTCGTCTTGTTTTATAATATACCTATTTTTTCCTTTTGGATTTCGGGTGCAAAGGTACGGCGTTTTTCGCAATCTCTCGTTTTAAATTTTTCGCAGTGGATGGACTTTTCGGGAATAAATGTTCTTTTATGTCACATTTATTATGTACTTTTGCAAACAAAAAGTGAATAAAAGAGAATAATGTGGGTGTGTTTCTCCCTAATATAATAAGGTATATATGGATTTAGCAGAACTGAGCAGTTGCCAAGAGGCAGAGTTGCTTATTACGGGTTTGGAGGAATGGCAGAATGGTCTGCAAGTGTTGACTTACGGAGCGATATTGATTTGTCGTGAGGGACGGGCTGTGTTGAATGTAAACTATAAGGATTGGGAACTCTACGAGGGGGCTGTCATCACCCTCTTCCCCAATGATGTGGTGGAACTGAAGGATTCTTTGGAAGTGAAGAGGGAAGGGGGGAGAGTGAGGGATTCTTCGCTAAGGTTCGAGATGCTGAAATACAATCCTTCCTTGTTGAGGGAGGCGAGCTTGCAGTTGGAGCAAACCGTGTATTCATCCTTGCGCGAAGACCGCTGCCGGCAAGATACGCCAGTCGTCACCAATATCATCAATGGTATGTTCGCCCTGTTGCGGCTGTATTTCGAGCAGTCGGAGTGTACCTGCATATCGCAATTGGTACTCTGCCAGTTGAAGGCGTTCTTCATCGGTTTCCATGAGTACTTGCAGCGTAATCCGCAGTATCGTCCTGACGACGTGAAGTCGTATCGGGTTCGGGAGTTGTTCAATCGCTTCATGATGCTGCTGGAGAAGGATTACAAGCAGTCGAGGGATGTCAACTATTATGCAGACTTGATGCACATCACCTCCAAGTATCTCACGAACATCGTGCGCCAAGTGACAGGGCATACCCCCAAGAGCATCATTGACCAATACGTCATCTTGCAGTTGAAAATGCAACTCAAACGTACTGGTCAGAGCGTCAAGGAGATAGCTTGGGAGTATCATTTCACGGATGTCAGCTTCTTCTGCCGCTATTTTAAGCGACATACTGGGCTGACACCGCAACAGGTGAGGTAGGGAAGCGCGACTAGGTTGTCGGGAGTATTACATTCGGGTCATGTGGTAGCCCAAGGCTTTCAGTTCGATGGCCGCCCCCATGAGATACATCTGGTGCAGGGCGGCGACGAAACCGCGGAAGGCTTCCTCGGTGCCCGGTTGCAAACCTTGGTGGATGAGCAGATTGTAGGTGCGTGAGGCGCATTCCGCCACGATGGCAGATAAAGCTTTGTGGTCGGCTGCGTCGAGCAAGAGCACTTTCTCGCAGATGTAGTCGTCCATGTGGTCGAAGTCGATGCGGTCTCTCAGGTACTTGTAGTGGTCTTCCACCTTGCTGTAGAGTTCCCAGTCTTCGTCCCAGTACTTGGCGAGGGCCATGCCCACGAACATAATCCATCCCAATGCCACGGTGGGATATTTGCCAAACTCCCTGAGTGCATCCGGCAGATAACTTTGTCCCACCTTCATCCATAGCTCCTCGATGTCGGGAGCCTCGGGCAGATGTTCATCTACCCGGTGGATGGAGGTGAGATACTGGTGCAGGTCTTTCTTGAATATTTCCTCTATAGATTCTTGCATTGCTTATAAATATTTGGTTATAAGATGTAAAATTACTGAAAATATTGAAATCGGAGAAATTATATGTGCTAAAATATCGAAATTCGGGGATTAATTCAACACTCTTCGTTCTTCACTTACTTCACCCATTCCATCAAGTCATCGTGGTTGGTCACCTTGTGGTAGTAGATGCCAAAGCCGGAGAGTTGTTCGAAGAGTTTGTCGGGCCTATGCGAATTACTTTCAATCGCCAAATTTCAAGTGTATTCCGAACAAATTAGTAAACGCAAGTTTAAAATCTTACTATGTTATGTTTCAATATTTTCTGTTTCTTATATGCTCTTGTTTTAATGTTATACATTTGTTTGCTTGTCGAAAGGGCTACTATCATTGTAATGTCCTTCTAACTCAATGACAGACACAAGTATTTCTTCGTCACGAATATCATAGATAATTCTGTCTTGTGCAGTAATGTGTCTAGAATATGTGATGTCATTTCCCCCGACCAATGGCTCTGGATGACCTTTGCCAGTTCTTGGATGTTCAGAAAGTTCAGGAATCAATTTCTCCAGTTTCTTGAAGAGCTGTATGTTTGATTTCTTCCATTTCTTGATGACCTTTTTGGCTGCCTTAGAAAATTCTATTCGATATATCATAAGGCTTCCATCCAAGCTATAGCGTCCTTTGCATTGTTGAAACATAAAGTTTCGCCATTCTCATGCTCTTTTCTAGCCAAGTCAATCTTGGCTTGCAGAGCTGGAGTGATAACATTCGCCTCCTGTTTAGGAGAAGCTTTTTCGATGAACTTCTTTATCATGTCATTCATCTTCTTAAGCAACTCTACATTTTTGATTTGTGTAATGTTGCTTGTCATTTCGCCATATAGAGCGTTAAGCTCCAAGGCTGTATTTGGATTTTGATACATAATTTATCCTCCAAATTATATTGTTTTATAAAGTTCTTACTCTTTTATCTCCCGGTCGTCGATGTTCCCCTTGGTGGCATCGAAGTTGATTCCCGCTTTGGTTATCGGCTTGCCGCAGAGGTCGAAACGCTCGGTATGCATACTGTCGGGATGGAACTACAGGCATTGTATATTATTTTTTGCAAAGTTACAAAGAATTTCTGAAACTCCCCTCTTTGTGCAGGGATTTTTTCTTCTTAGGCAAGGGGAAAAGTCAGTTCGTTGATGGTGTCGGCCATGCGCTCGGCTATTTGTCGGGCGGCGAGCCGTCGAGGTTCCAACATCAGAATCTTCCCATTGTTGTCAGGGATGGAGAGGGGAAGCAGGGTAGATTTGCCCGCTCCTGGTGGAGCGGTAATCACGGGTGTATTGTTTTTGCCCAAATTTTCATTTACAGCCTCGACGATTTCCGAGGCTGGCAAGTTTCTTGAGCGTGATATGATTTCTTGGATATTCATGTAAGTGTTATTTCGCTTTCTGATGGCAAAGGTAAGCAAAATAATTGGAAATACCTAATTTTTACGATTTTTCTATATGATGACGGCTGTTCCGCTGCATGTTACCATCAGCATCGACCCGCTGTTGCCTACGGTCTCATAGTCGAGGTCGATTCCTACGATGGCGTTGCAGCCCAGGGATGCGGCCCGTTCGCTCATTTCACGGAGTGCCGTATCCTTGGCTTCACGGAGCACGCTCTCGTAAGAGCCGCTTCTGCCGCCGATGATATCACGGATATTGGCAAAGAAATCCTTCACGAAGTTGGTGCCAATGATGGTTTCGCCAGTCACTACGCCACGGTATTCACGGATAGGGTGGCCTTCTATGGTGGGAGTTGTCGATAAAATCATAATTCTTTCCTTTTTTTAAATAGTTACTAATTATTTATATCTTAGACGATAAAAGATGCGGAAAGGTTGCATTATCCCAAAAATATTTGCTACTTTTGTACTCGAATAGTTTTTCATGTGGTAAGAAAAATATAAGACGCAATAAAAAATGAACAAAAGAATCATGCTTTCGGCAGCACTCATGGCTGTGCTGCTTTCGGCAAATGCACAGAAACGTGCGTTTACCATCGAGGACTTGTACAAGGTGAAGGGTGTTTACTCGGTGAGCCTCTCGCCTGACGGCAAGACAATCTGCTATACTTCTAGCTCGTCTGACCTCAAGAACCATGAGTCGGCTTCCGACATCTATGTCATGAATGCCGATGGCTCTCATGCCAAGGCTCTTACCGAGGATGGCAAGAGCAGCTCGGCTGTATGGAGCAAGGATGGTAAGAGCATCTATTACACCAACTATGCCAAAGGGCAGGCTCAGATATTCCGCATGGACTTGGCTACGTGCAAGAGTGAGCAAGTTACTGATTACGAACTGGGCATCGATAACCCTGTCATCTCTCCTGATGAACGTTACATCGCTTTCACTGCCGAGGTCTATCCTGACCTGGGGGCGGATGCCAAGGCTAACAAGGCCCGTATGGAGAAAAAGGACAAGGGTCCGGTTCAGGCTCATCTCGCCGACAAGTTGCTCTATCGCCATTGGACTAGCTATAGCGATGGCAAGTGCAATCACCTTATTCTCTTCGATATACAGACGAAGACTTGCAAGGATTTGACTCCAGGCGAATATTCACTGATATTCATGTTGGGCGGTGGCATAGCCTACAACTTCTCGCCTGATAGCAAGGAGATTTGCTTCGTCTCTAATCACGATGCCCATCAGGAGGCTAGCACCAATGCCGACCTTTGGACGGTATCTGTGAACGGAGGAGAACCTGTTTGTCTCACTCAGTCAAACAAGGCTTGGGATGGCACGCCAACCTATTCTCCTGATGGCAAGTATATCGCTTATCGCTTGCAGGAAGTACCTGGCTATGAGTCGGACCGCTTCCGCCTCGCCATCTACGACAGAGCGGCCAAGAAGACTACGGTCTTGACCGAGAAGTTCGACAATTGGGTGGATGACTATAAGTGGACTCCCGACAGCAAGAGCATCTTTTTCTTGGGCGAGGTGAAAGGTACGCAGCCTCTCTACAAGCTCGACATCGCCAAGCAAACCATTTCGCCTGTCATCACAGGCAAGGCCATTTCGGAGTTTGACTTCGACAATAAGGGCATGGTCTATTATACCTACAGCACTACAGGCAAACCATCGGCTCTCTATCGCCAACAGATGAAGAAATGGAGTGGTGCTCCCGTGGCAAGCGGCAAGGAACAGCAGATTACCTTCCTCAACCAGAAATTGGAGGACGAGGTGGATATCCGTCCTTCGGAGAGCATCTGGGTGGATGGCGCCGGTGGCGACAAGGTGCAGGTGTTCATCGTGAAACCTCACGGCTTCGACCCAAGCAAGAAGTATCCGCTCATCATCAATGTGCATGGCGGTCCGCAGATGCAATGGATGAACTCCTTCCGTGGCGACTGGCAGGTGTATCCTGGCGCAGGCTATGTGGTGGCTTATCCTAACCCTCATGGTTCTACGGGCTATGGCCAGGCGTTTACTCGTGCTATCTCTGGCGACTGGGGCGGCAAGGTGTTCGAGGATGTGATGAAGGTAACCGACACGTTGGCTACCCTCGAATATGTTGACTCTACGCGAATGGGAGCGATGGGATGGTCGTATGGCGGCTATATGATGAACTGGTTGCAGGGCCACACCAAGCGATTCAAGTGTTTGGCCTCGATGATGGGCGTTTATGACTTACGTTCCATGTGGGGTAGCACCGAGGAGGTTTGGTTCCCTAACTTCGAGTTGCAGGGACAGCCTTACAACTCCGCTCTTTACCAGAAGTGGTCGCCATCCTCATACATCAAGAACTTCTCGACCCCAACTCTCGTGATAACGGGCGAGTTGGACTATCGCGTGCCATATACCCAGAGCCTCCAGTACTTCACAGCTTTGCAGACTCTCAACATCCCGTCGCGCCTCATAGTGCTGAAGTATGATGGTCACTGGCCGAGCAACCTCAATTCGATGCCGCTCTACTACAATGCGCATCTCGACTGGTTCCATCGCTATCTGGGCGGTGCTCCTGCTCCATGGGATACCGAGAAAATGGTAAACAATGAGATAGACATGTTGCGATGATTGTGCATGCCCTTCAGGGGCTATATAAAAAGGCAAAATAAAAAAGGTAGGAGCTTCCTTTATTGGAAAAACTCCTACCTTTTTTATTTGTTGCCTTTGTATAGGAATCTCTTACTTAGTTTCCTGTTCTTCCTGCATGTCCAGATACTGGTTGTCCTTGTCGTAGAACTCGTACTGTAGGAACGCCAGTTTCTGTGAAGGAACTACATTGAAGCCGAACCCATACTTGAACTGCCACTTCAACTTCAAGGAAACGAGGCCCTTGTTGATGAAGGCTGCTACGTATGGGTTGACATACAGAGTGAATTTCTTGACACCAATCTTGTTGACTAGTCGGTCAATCTTTCTTTCCAGTTGGTCGGTGAATAGGATGCTTGACTTGATCTTGCCTGTTCCGAAACAGGTAGGGCAAGTCTCTTCCACGTTGACATCCATGGCAGGACGTACACGTTGGCGAGTAATCTGCATCAGTCCAAACTTGCTCAGAGGAAGGATGTTGTGCTTGGCGCGATCCTTCTGCATGTTCTTGCACATGCGCTCGTAGAGCAGTTGTCTGTCCTCTGCCAAGTTCATGTCGATGAAATCGACGACGATGATACCTCCCATATCGCGGAGTCTCAGTTGCCGTGCCAATTCGTCGGCGGCACCCAGGTTGACATCGAGAGCATTGGCTTCCTGTCCTTTCTCACGAGTGCGGTTGCCACTGTTGACATCGACGACATGCAAAGCCTCGGTGTGCTCGATGATGAGGTAAGCACCGTGCTGGTAGTTGACCACACGACCGAAGGCAGCCTTGATCTGCTTGGTGATGTTGAAGTTGTCGAAGATAGGCACCTTGCCGGAGTAGAGTTTGACTATGCCCGCCTTTTCAGGGGCTATTAGAGAAACATAGTTCTTCACCTCGTTCATAACCTCCTCGTTGTTGACGAAGATGTTCTCGTAAGATGGGTTAAACAAGTCGCGCAAGAGAGCGACGGCTCTACCGGTTTCCTCGAATACGATTTGCGGGCGTTGCTGGGTCTTCTGCACCTTGGCGATAGCATCCTCCCATCGCTTCACCAGGACTTTCAGCTCAGCATCGAGTTCGGCGACCCGCTTTCCCTCAGCTACAGTACGTACGATGACACCGCAATTCTTGGGCTTGATACTGTGGATGAGTTGCTTGAGTCGGGAACGTTCTTCACCGCTTTTGATTTTCGACGAAACAGAAACTTTGTCTCCGAATGGCATAAGTACCAGGTATCGTCCTGCGAAAGAGATTTCCGCGGTAAGGCGAGGCCCCTTGGTAGAAATTGGTTCTTTTACGATTTGCACCAGCACTTCCTGTCCTGTCTTCAAGACATTCTGTATGCTGCCTTCCTTTTCCAGTTCCGGCTGCTTGCTGGCCTTAGAGAATGGGAAAAGTTTCTTTCGGTCGCTCTGTACTTGTTTAAGGTACTTTTGGTAGGAATTGAAATGACTTCCTAAGTCAAGATAATGAAGAAAGGCGTCGCGCTCATAACCTACATCCACGAAGCAAGCGTTAAGGCCCGGCATGAGCTTCTTAACCTTGGCAATGTAGATGTTGCCCACAGAGAAAGAGGCCTCACGAGGTTCGTTCTGGTATTCCACCAGTTGCTTGTCCTCCATGAGAGCGATGGAAATGTCTTTCTGCTGGACATCTATTACAACTTCGCTAGTCATAGTCTTCAATAAATCTTTAAAGTGATAATTAATAAAAAGGGGCATGCCAACCTCTATGCATTGACACGCCCCCTCAGTCACGAACTGACTGGGAGCTTTAGGCTATAAAAGCTTACTTGCTCTTATGTCTGTTCTTACGTAATCTCTTCTTACGCTTGTGAGTAGCCATCTTGTGGCCCTTCTTTTTCTTTCCGTTTGGCATGATTTTAAAATTTTAAAATATTATTGTTATAATAAATGTTTGTTCTCTTAGTCTGCATCCTCGTCAGCAATCTTCTCGCCCTTCATCTCTGCGACAAAGCTCTTTGAGGGCTTGAAGTTTGGCAAGTCGTGTGCCGGGATGGTAAGGGTGGTGTTCTTGGATATGTTGCGGGCGGTCTTTGCTGCTCTGTGCTTGATGTTGAAGCTGCCGAACCCGCGGAGATATACATTTTCCTTCTTTTCGATAAGACTCGTTTTTACCTGTTCCATGAATGCCTCTACTACAACGCCTACATCTTTCTTTGGCAAACCTGTAGCGATAGACACCTCGTTGATGATATCTGCTTTAGTCATATTCTATATATTTTTTACTTATTAATCTAAATCGGTGTGCAAAGATACAAGTTTTTTGCGACATAACAAAAAAGTTGGCCGTTTTTTTGCAAAAATAATCGCCTAAGTATTTGCATATAAGGTTTTTATTGTGTATTTTTGTACCAAAATTGGAAAAATGATGGTTTTTAGAAGAATTTTTATCATGATTTTGGGAGCTTTGTTGTGCTCTCTTTCTGTTCTTGCCAAGCAGGAATGGAGTGCCGATGATGTGCCTGTCCCTTATTTGAGGGATTCTACTCAATATGTGTCCGACCCTGATGGTTATTTGGACAAGGAGATGAGGGATTCTGTTAATTCCTATCTTCAGAAATTGAATGTGGAGTGCGGGGTGCAGAATCTTTTCGTCATCGTGGGACGTGTCGCCAACCAAGATGCTTTCCGTATGGCGCAGGATATAGGCAACAAGTATGGCGTCGGGTATAAGTCTTCGCGTCGAGGGCTTGTCGTGGTGTTTGCCGTGGATGACCATAAGTACTTCATTGCGCCGGGAATGGGACTTGAGGGGGAGTTGACGGATGTCGATTGTGATGACATCGCCCGGGCTTGCATCGTCAAATATATGCGGCTTGGCCAACCTGGCATGGCGGTGTTGGCTACTTCGCGCGCTATATATAATAAGGTGAAAAGTGGAAGGACGGGAATCAAGTCTGTAGATGAGGGACCTGTGGATGAGGAAGACTGGCCTTTGCTCATCTTTTGCATCCTCTTGTGCTTTGGGATTCCTGCCTATTATTTAATAAGGTATATACTGGAAGAATGTGGTGTCATCAAGAAGAAACCTAAGAGCCAGCGACGCCATCGCAATAACAACCGGCACAATGACGATTGGTTTCCGCCGTTCTTCTTTGGCGGTGGGGGAGGATTCTCGGGAGGAGGCTCCAGTGGCTTCTCGGGCGGTTCCTTCGGAGGCGGTTCCTTCGGCGGAGGCGGTTCTGGCGGAAGTTGGTGACAACCGAATGGAAAAACGATAAATAATCATATAATAATTAAGGAGAAAAAGTTATGAAGAAAAAGACAGGATGGATTATCTTGGGTGTCATAGTGCTCTTGGTGCTATGGATGTTTAGTGGTTATAATGGTATGGTTAGCCAACAAGAACAGGCTACTACCGAGTTGGCAAACGTACAGGCTCAGTACCAGCGCCGTGCTGACATGATGCCTCAGTTGGCGAAGATAGTCAAGGCGTATGCCAAGCACGAGAAGGAAACCTTTGAGGAGGTGACGAAGGCTCGTGCGGCAGTAGGGCAGGTAAAGTTGGATGTGGCCAATCTGACACCAGAGAAGTTGAAGGCTTATTCCAATGCACAGGGAGAGTTGGCTTCGGCTTTCTCCAAGTTGATGGTTGTGGCAGAGAAGTACCCGGAGCTGAAGGCTAGCGAGAACTTCAAGTCCTTGCAGGTGCAGGAAGAAGGTACGGAGAATCGTATCAGTGAGGCACGCCGCAAGTACAATGATGCAGTGCAAAGCTATAACCAGACCGTTCGCAAAATGCCGAACGCCCTGATTGCCGGAATATTCGGTTTTCAGGTGATGCCTAAGTTCGAAGCGGCGGCAGGAGCGGAAAAAGCGCCTGACTTGGATATTTAGACAATTAATAATTTATAATTAATGACGAATAATAGACAGCCGATGATGGCTGATTCGAAAATTCTTTGTATCTTTGCAGTCAAATTGCGGGAGACTTGCCTCCTGAAAGGAAAATTTGAGAAATAGAATAAGGTAATAAGGATATGAAACAAACTAAAATCGTCGCTTCCATCAGCGATCGTCGATGTGACCAGGATTTCATCCGCAAACTTTTCTTTGCCGGTATGAATGTCGTTCGAATGAACACCGCTCACGCTACGGAAGAAGGAATCCGTACAATCGTGAACAACGTAAGAGCTGTGTCGCCTCATATTGGTATCATGATAGATACCAAGGGGCCAGAAGTGCGTACCACCGGTGTCAAGGATCCTATACATTATGATATAGGTGACGTGGTGAAAATCTTCGGTCGCCCTGAGATGGAGTCTTCTCACGACATCGTCAATTTAAGTTATTCTGACATCGCTGCGGATGTCAAGGTGGGTGACGATTTGCTGTTTGACGACGGCGAGCTTGACATGAAGGTTGTCGATGTCCAGGGTCCGATGCTGGTGGCAGAAGTACAGAATGAAGGTGTGCTGGGGGCGCATAAGAGTGTGAATGTGCCAGGCGAGCATATCGACCTGCCTGCGCTTACCGAGAAAGACCGCAGGAATATCCTTCTTGCCATAGAGTTGGATATAGATTTCATCGCTCACTCTTTCGTTCGTAGCGCTGCCGACGTGAAGGCTGTGCAGGACATACTGGACGAGCATCATAGCGACATCAAGATTATCTCTAAGATAGAAAACCAAGAGGGCGTTGACAATATCGACGAGATTATCGGTGCTTCATACGGAATCATGATTGCGCGTGGCGACTTGGGCATCGAGGTGCCTATCGAGAAGATCCCTGGCATCCAGCGCCGGATTATCGCCAAGTGCGTGAAGGCCAGCAAGCCGGTTATCGTGGCAACACAGATGTTGCACACCATGATCAAGAACCCACGTCCTACACGTGCCGAGGTAACTGATATCGCCAATGCCATCTTCTACCGTACGGATGCTCTGATGTTGAGCGGCGAGACTGCTAGCGGCAAGTATCCGGTCGAGGCGGTGCAGACGATGGCTCGTATTGCGGAGCAGGCAGAGGAAGACAAGTCGCCTCTGAACGACATCGACCCGATGGAAGATGGTCGCATCACCCAAAAACTCTTCTTGGCACATGCTGCCATCGAGGCAACCAAGCAGTTGGGCGTGAAGGGCATCATCACCGATGGCGAGACGGGACAGACGGCTCGCGACTTGGCCGCTTACCGCGGACCGAACCCGGTGCTTGCCATCTGTTACAAGGAGAAGTTGCAGCGGTGGTTGAACCTGAGCTACGGTGTCATCCCAATCTATCAGAAAGACCAGATTTCCACCAAGGCCATGTTTACGGCCGCAGTTCGTATGCTACGTCAGAAGGGATACTTGCAAGAAGAAGACAAGATAGCCTACTTGAGCGGTAGCTTCGGTGAGGGCGGTGGAACCACCTTCGTGGAAATCAACAAGGTGGGAAAGATTTTCGACAATAGTTATTCTTTCAATCTCCCGTCGAATGGAGTAGAATAAAAGACATCAACGAAGGCAAGGTGTTGGCGAAAGAAGTTGTTTTCGCCGACCTCTTGCCCTTTTTATGCCTCGTGGATAATGATATTGTAATAGTTTTCGATTAATAGTTAAATTTGTACGAGAAATATTTGCTGATATTAAATAAAAGCATTAATTTTGCACCAAAAATATAATAGATTGTCGTCAATGAAAAAACTAATTAGTGCAGTAGTAGTCGCTTTGACTATGGTTTTGGTGCTTAGCAGCTGTGGCAGTGCTAAGCAGGTAGCTTATTTCCAAAACATTGATTCCTTGAATTTGTCTGCTTCCAAAATGTTATATGAGGCCCACATCATGCCAAAGGATCAACTCTCCATCATTGTCAAGACCACTAACGAGACCGCGTCGGAGCCATTCAACATTTTAATGAAGAGTGGAATGTCTAACATGGGTGTAAATGGTCAGAATTTACAGACGTATCTGGTGGATAACAAGGGCGACATTGATTTCCCGGTCATCGGCAAAATCCATGTCCAGGGTCTGACTAGTCGTGAGTGTGAGGATTTGATTCGTTCCAAGGTTCGTCCTTATCTGGCTGAAACCGAACACCCTTTGGTTACGGTTCGCTTGGGGAGCTTCCGTGTAGTTGTTACCGGTGAGGTGGGCAGTCCTGGAGTCGTTTCTGTTCCTTACGAGAAGATGAGCATCGTGGAGGCTTTGGCGCAGAGCGGTGACTTGGGCTTGCAGGGTAAGCGCAGGAACGTCTTGCTGATTCGCGAGAGTGCTACCGGCCAGAAGTTCGCGCATCGTATCGACTTGACTGATGCCAACATCATCAATTCGCCATATTTCTATTTGCAGCAGAATGACATTATCTATGTAGAGCCTAATGGCGCCAAGAAGGGAACCGCAGGCTTGAGCAACTCGGTGACATTCTGGATTGGTTTGGTGTCGTCTATCATCTCGTTGGCAACTCTTTGTGTCACATTTGTTAAGAAATAAGTTGGCAAGTAAGCCATTGTTGTATAAGATTAAAATCATATGTGTGGTATTGTAGGATATTTAGGTAAGGGAGACGCTTATCCTGCTCTCATCAAGGGCTTGAAACGCTTGGAGTATCGTGGTTACGATTCTGCGGGCGTGGCTCTTATCGGCAAGGGAGGCTCCTTGAATGTATATAAGGAAAAAGGTAAGGTGGCAGACTTGGAGGCGTTTTGCGCCGATAAGGATATTTCGGGTTCCGTGGGTATCGCCCATACCCGTTGGGCCACCCATGGCGAGCCTTCTGCAAAGAATGCCCACCCTCATTATTCGTCTTCTAAGAATCTGGCCATCATTCATAATGGTATCATCGAGAACTATGCTGACATCAAGAAAAACTTGATTTCCAAGGGTGTTACCTTTAAGAGCGATACGGATACCGAAGTGCTGGTGCAGTTGATCGAGTATATCCAGGTAAAGAAAAACTTGGATTTGTTGACCGCTGTGCAGGTGGCTCTTCGCCAGGTGATTGGTGCTTATGCCATCGCCCTTCTCGACAAGCGTAATCCTGATCAGATTATTGCTGCACGCAAGCAAAGCCCTTTGGTGGTAGGTCTTGGCAAGGACGGGGAGTTCTATCTAGGCTCCGATGCCAGTCCTATCATTGAATACACCGACAAGGTGGTGTATCTCGAAGACGGAAATATCGCTGTCATGCGATTGGGCGAGCCATTGCAGGTGGTGAACATCCAGAATGTAAAGTTGAACCCGGAAGTCCAGACCGTCGATATAGACCTTGGTCAGATAGAGAAGGGTGGCTTCCCTCACTTCATGTTGAAGGAAATCTTCGAGCAGCCGGAGTGCTTGCGCAACTGTATGCGTGGTCGTGTGGTTAGCCGCACGGTGGAGACTCGGGTGATGACTGATGGCGACGAGGCTACATCCAAGAAAGAGACAGAGATGGGTGTCGTGCTCAGTTCCATCACGGACCACCGTCAGCAACTCTTGAATGCCAAGCGTATCATCATCGTGGCTTGTGGTACATCGTGGCATGCTGGTTTGATAGGTAAGCAGATGATAGAAAACTATTGCCGTGTTCCCGTAGAGGTGGAATACGCTTCGGAGTTCCGTTATCGCAATCCTGTGGTTACGAAAGACGATGTGGTCATCGCCATTTCCCAAAGTGGTGAGACGGCAGACACCTTGGCTGCAATCAAGCTGGCCAAGGAGGCAGGTGCGTTCATCTATGGCATTTGCAACTCTATCGGCAGCAGCATCGCTCGTGAAACCGATACGGGTACTTACATACACGTAGGCCCGGAGATAGGTGTTGCTTCTACCAAGGCATTCACAGGTCAGGTGACCGTTCTCATACTCTTGGCGCTTGCCATAGGAAAGGAGAAGGGAACTATCAGCGATGTCGAGTATCAGAAGATAACAGAACAGCTTTGGAACATTCCTGAGAAGATGAAGGAGGTCTTGAAGCTGAACAACAAGATAGCCGATTTAAGTCGCACATTTACATACGCTCGCAATTTCATCTACCTAGGTCGTGGATTCCAATACCCGGTGGCCTTGGAAGGTGCCTTGAAGTTGAAGGAAATCAGCTACATCCATGCGGAGGGCTATCCAGCCGCAGAGATGAAACATGGTCCTATCGCCCTCATCGATAGCGATATGCCAGTGGTCGTTATAGCCACCCACAACTTCATGTACGAGAAAGTATTGTCGAATATCCAGGAGATAAAGGCTCGCAAGGGACTTGTCATTGCTATTGTCAGCAAGGGCGACGAGACTATCTCCAAGATAGCCGACGAAGTGATAGAACTTCCAGAGACATTGGAATGCTTGGAGCCTTTGTTGGCTACCATTCCTTTGCAGCTCTTGGCTTATCATGTCGCTGTTTGTAAGGGAAAAGACGTTGACCAACCAAGAAACTTGGCGAAGTCAGTTACCGTCGAATGATATATAAAGGGATTCGCCATTTCTTGACGATTCCCTTTTTTTGGAAATCAATTGTCGAGGAACTTGAAAACTTCTATTTAAAAATATTCAAATTTAAACAAATAAATAAGGAAAATAGAGAGATGGAACCATTGAAGCATGAATGTGGCGTGGCGATGATTCGCCTTCTCAAGCCACTGGAGTATTACCAGCAGAAGTACGGCACTTGGATGTACGCACTCAACAAGCTCTATCTGATGATGGAGAAACAGCACAACCGTGGACAGGAAGGTGCTGGTATGGCTTGCGTCAAGCTGGGCGGTAAGCCTGGCCATGAGTATATGTTCCGTGAGCGTGCCGAGGGAAAGAATGCCGTGACCGAGATCTTCGGCAAGGCAAACACCAACTTCAAGGACTTGACTCCCGAACAGCTTGCCGACGCCAAGTTTGCCAAGGAGGAGCTGCCTTTCGCCGGTGAACTCTATATGGGGCACCTGCGCTATAGTACCACGGGAAAGAGCGGCATACAATACGTACATCCCTTTCTCCGTCGCAACAACTGGAAGGCGAAGAACCTCTGTATGTGTGGCAACTTCAATATGACCAATGTGGAGGAAATCTTCGAGAAACTGACCAAGAACGGACAGAGCCCTCGTATCTACAGCGATACATACATCATGCTCGAATTGATGGGGCATAGGCTGGACCGCGAGGTGGAGCGCAACTTCGTAGCCGCCAAGGCGATGGAGATGAAGAACCTCGACGTGACCAACTATATAGAGGAGCATGTGAAGATGAGCAATGTGCTCAAAACCACGATGAAGGACTTCGACGGCGGTTATGTGGTATGCGGCATCACAGGCTCAGGCGAGATGTTCTCTATGCGTGATCCTTGGGGAATCCGTCCTGCTTTCTACTACAAGAACGATGAAATCGTGGTGCTGGCAAGCGAGCGTCCTGTGCTTCAGACCACCTTCGACCTGGAGGCTGAGGACATTCAGGAGCTGATGCCCGGCACTGCTCTCCTTGTGAAGAAGAACGGCGAGTGCAGCATCGAGCGCATCCTCGAACAGCGCGGCGACTCGGCTTGCTCCTTCGAGCGCATCTACTTCAGCCGTGGTTCCGACAAGGATATTTACAAGGAGCGCAAGCAGCTCGGCGAGCAGTTGACGCAGCCTATCCTGAAGGCTATCGACAATGATGTGGACCACACAGTGTTCAGCTACATCCCCAATACCGCCGAGGTGGCATACTATGGTATGCTGAGCGGATTCAAGCAGTATCTCAACGACACCAAGATAGAGCGTATCGCCAATCTCGGACATATCCCGAGCAAGGAGGAGTTGCAGCAGATTCTCGGCGACTATGTGCGCTCGGAGAAGATTGCGTGGAAGGACATCAAGCTCCGTACCTTCATCACCGAGGGCAACAGCCGCAACGACTTGGCGAGCCACGTGTATGACGTGACCTACGGAAGCATCGAGCCTAATGTCGACAACCTCGTCATCATCGACGACAGCATCGTGCGTGGCACAACCTTGAAGGAGA
>CAVGEN010000014.1:0-8495 GCA_963628185.1 Waltera intestinalis
TTCTTTCAGCTGTCGCCGTATTGGTGGTGGCTTGTCCGTGTGCCATGGGCTTGGCCACGCCTACCGCCCTCATGGTGGGCATCGGCAAGGCGGCGCAGAATCAAATCCTTATCAAGGATGCATCGGCTCTCGAAAACCTGCGCAAGGTGAACGCCCTTGTCATCGACAAGACGGGCACGCTCACCATCCCTAACCAAAACGTGGATTTCACCAAGGCTGAGAACCTTTCGGCTTTGGCTAGTACAGATGAAAAGGCGTTGCATAATGCCTTGGAGACTCGCGAGACCCTCAAGCCTCATGCCGCCGAGGCGATGAAACTGTTGCAAGAGGAAGGCATCGAGGTGTATATGATGAGTGGCGACAAGGATGAGGCTGCTCGCTATTGGGCTGAGAAGGCTGGCATCAAGCACTATCGGAGCAAGGTGAAACCTGGCGACAAGCAGGCTTTGGTCAAGAAGTTGCAGGAGGAAGGCAAGCGTGTGCTGATGATAGGCGATGGCATCAACGATACCCAGGCCTTGGCACTCGCCGATGTGAGTATGGCGATAGGCAGGGGTACCGACGTGGCGATGGACGTGGCTCAGGTCACGCTGATGGGCGATGACCTGACGGCTATCCCCGATGCCGTGGTGCTCAGCCGCAGGACAGTGGGTATGATCTGGCAGAACCTCTTCTGGGCGTTCATCTACAACATCGTCTGCATCCCCTTGGCAGCAGGTGCCTTGCATCTCTTCGGCATCGACTTCCAGATTACGCCGATGTGGGCGAGTGCCCTGATGGCTTGTTCCAGTGTGAGTGTGGTGCTCAACTCGTTGAGATTAAAGCTAATAAAATAGTAAATATTCTTAAATTTATAGCTTTGCCTTGTTGTGAATCAATAATTAATATTACTTTTGTGGAGTGAAAACAATATCACTCTTCCCCAGGAAGAAATATTTGGTAATATAATAGATAGGTGTATGAAACGTTCGCTCAACATATTGATGGCTCTCTTGCTCTCGCTCATGGTGGTTTACATGAGCGTGGGTACTACCGTCATGCACTGTCTCAGCTATAACAAGGTGCTGGTGGGGACGGTGGCTGATTGTTGCCTGAAACGTTGCATGCACCACGACTGTTGCCAGGGGCATAAGCAGGGGGCACAGGTGAAGAAGCATTGCATGGATGTGAAGCAGGTGAAGTTGTCGCCTACGCTCTCCATCCAGAAAGTGGACTTCGATGCCGCTCCTGTCTTTGCCGGTATCTTGCCATCCCATTGGCTGACATTGCCTCGCCCCATGGTATGCAGCATCCAAAAGGCCAGATATTGGAACATCAGCGTTCCGCATTCGCCCCCAAGGGCTTATCTGTCCATGCTTAACACGCTGATTATTTGATTTCCACGTATTTGCATATAGGTTGCAAAAGCCTTTTGTTACTTTTGCAGCCCAGATGATTGTATAATTACGTTTAGGTTTATCAAATAATAAGAAAAATGTATCCAAAACATATATTGCTCAGTGCCTTGCTCATGGCTGGCACTGGAGCTTACGCAAACGACATAGGGGAAGAATCCCATCCACAAAATATTGCTTCCGCTGACTCTATCTTCAAGGATGAGACCTTGAAGGAGGTGAACGTGGTGGCCCGCAAGGCGGGCACTTCCCGCTTGGCTGGTGCCGTGAATGGCATTGCCGTGAACAAGGACGAACTCTTCAAGGCGGCTTGCTGCAACCTGGGCGAGAGCTTTACTACGAATCCTTCGGTGGATGTGGCTTACAACGATGCCACGACGGGGGCAAGGCAAATCAAGCTCCTCGGCCTTTCGGGCACTTACGTGCAGATGCTCACCGAGAATCTGCCCAACTACCGCGGGGCTGCCATCCCTTACGCCCTCGGCTATGTGCCGGGACCTTGGATGAAAGGCATCCAGGTGTCGAAGGGTAGTGCTTCGGTGAAGAACGGATATGAGTCTATCACTGGACAGATCAACGTGGACTATCTCCAGCCGGAGGATGAACAGAAGGTGGAGGTAAACCTCTTCGGCGACACCAAAAGCCGTATCGAGGCGAATGCCGATGCCAACGTGCATCTCTCTGACAATTGGGCTACGGAAGTGCTTCTCCATCACGAGAACATCCTCAAGAACCACGACGACAATGGCGATGGATTTTACGACATGCCCGGCAGGGAACAGTACAACGTGCAGAACCGATGGGTATATAAAGGCGACAACTACATCTTTCATGGTGGACTTGGAGCGTTGAAGGAGATACGTACCAGCGGACAGGACGAAGAGCATTCATCCTCCCATGAGCACGAGCTTTATCGCATCAAGCTCCACACCAATCGTTACGAGGGCTATATGAAGCATGCCTTTATCCTCAACAAGGAGCATGGCACCAACATTGCCTTCATGGGTTCCGCCTCGATGCACCAGCTCGATGCCCAGTATGGCAATAAGTTTTACGACCTCAACGAGAAGAATCTCTACGGTTCGCTGATGTTCGAGACCAACTTTTCCACTCAGCACAACTTGTCGGCAGGTCTAAGCGTCAACCACGACTACTTGGGGCAACGCACCCATACGAACGAGAAGGAGACCACCCCTGGTGCATACGCCCAGTACACCTATACATTGGGTACGAAACTGACGGCGATGGCTGGGGCTCGCATCGACCACAGTTCGATACATGGTACGTTTTTTACTCCTCGTTTCCATCTGAAGTATTCGCCTGTTGACGCCGTCAGCATCCGACTCTCGGCAGGCAAGGGATACCGCACGGTATTCGGCTTGGCGGAATACAACTACCTCTTGGCTAGTGGCAGGGAGTTGCGAATCTCAGACGACCTCAAACAGGAGGAGGCGTGGAACTATGGCGTGAGCACGGCTTTCTACATTCCGCTGGCAGGCAAGACCTTGAAGCTCAACGCTGAGTATTACTATACCGACTTCAAGAACCAAGCCGTGGTGGACTACGACAGCGACAGTCGCTACATCAGCATCGGCAATCTCGACGGAAAGTCGTATTCGCATACCTTCCAGATAGATGCCTCCTATCCTTTGCTCAAAGGTTTGGAGATAACGGCTGC
The DNA here is from genome assembly GCA_963628185.1 of Waltera intestinalis. Classification (GTDB taxonomy): domain Bacteria; phylum Bacteroidota; class Bacteroidia; order Bacteroidales; family Bacteroidaceae; genus Prevotella. Next base: position 3,073 of record CAVGEN010000014.1, read on the forward strand.
GTATCGTCTGAACGATGTGAAATGCACCTATAGCGGCATCTTGAAGGAGAAACCCTTGACCAGCAAGTACAAGGGGCTCGTCACGCTTTCCTACAAGACACCCTTGGCTCTGTGGCAGTTTGACGCCACCTTGCAATTGAATGGCGGAGGCAGGAATCCCGAACCATACCAGTTGGCAGACGGCAGTCCTTCATGGGATCGTCGCTTCCGTAGCTATGAGCAAGTAAGCGCGCAGATTACCCGATGGTTCCGCCATTGGAGCATCTATGTGGGAGGCGAGAACCTGACGGGCTTCAAGCAGAAGACACCCATCTATGGAGCCGGCAACCCTTGGGGCAAGGACTTCGAACCAACCTTGGTATGGGGTCCCGTGGAAGGACGGATGTTCTACGCCGGAGTGAGAGTGGAAATCTGATAAAGGTAAAAAAGGGTAAAAAGGTAAAAAAGAAGTGAAACAATGAAGATAACGAAAAGGATTCAACAGGTGTGCAGCCTCTTGGTGTGCTTGCTGCTCCTTTCTTCGCTTGCCATCGTGAAGTATGGCGAGTGGATGGGGCATGAATTGAAACCAAAGGTGGAGACGGCAAAGAGTGTGGCAAACGATACGTTGCGCACGCTCGCCGACGGCTCGATGGTCATCAACACCTCTGCCTTGGCTTCCGACATCCAGGGCTATGCCGGCAAGGTGCCGCTTGAAATTTCCGTCAAAGACGGGAAGGTTGTAAACATCAAGGCTCTCGACAACGCCGAGACCCCCGATTTCTTTGAGCAAGCCTCCGCCTTGCTCTCCAAGTGGAACGGGAAGACCTTGGATGAGGCTTTGGCCACGAAGGTGGATGCCGTCTCGGGTGCCACCTTCTCCTCGAAGGCGATTATCGGCAATGTGCAGCGAGGCTTGCAGTATGCGCAGAGCCAACAGACGGAGACTTCCGTTTCGGGGTTGGGGGCATTTGATGCTTCCGCCAAGAACATCATCGGACTGATAGTGGTGCTGATGGCGGCGATACTTCCTCTCTTTATCAAGAACAGGAAGTACCACCTCTGCCAGTTGGTGCTCAATGTCGTGGTGCTCGGCTTCTGGTGTGGTGCCTTCCTCTCTTACACCTCTTTGATAGGCTATATGGCGCATGGCATCAACGTGTTTGCCGTCATCATCCCCGTCGTCATGCTCATTACGGCATTCGTCTATCCGCTGTTTGGCAAGAAGGCTTACTATTGCACGCACGTCTGTCCCTTCGGATCGCTGCAACAGGTAGCTGGCAAGTGCGTGAAGTACAAGGTGAGGATGAACCCGAAGACCTTGCGAAGGCTCGACCTCTTCCGCAAAATCCTTTGGGCTGTTTTGATGCTCTGCATCTGGAGCGGTGTATGGGCCGACTGGACAGACTACGAACCGTTCTCGGCCTTCATCTTCCAGTCTGCGTCATGGGTAGTCATCGCCTTGGCGGCAATCTTCGTACTCTTGTCGCTCGTCGTGACAAGACCCTATTGCCGCTTCGTCTGCCCTGTGGGAAGCCTTTTTAAGATGTAAATATGGAAATATGGAAAGAGGCTTGCGCCACTAATTTAACATTTAACACTTAACATTTAACATTATAACAATGAAACCAGCTACATTATTGAATATCGTATTGGCAATAGCACTCGTCATCGTTTGTGTAAGATGGGCGATGAGTGCAGGTGCTGCAAAGTCATCGGCTGAAGAAAACGACTCCACCGATGTTGTATATCAGAACATTATGACTCGCACATCTGTGCGTGCCTATCTCGACAAACCTGTGGAGGATGAGAAAGTGGAAAAACTCTTGCGCGCCGGTATGGCGGCACCTTCTGCAGTAAATGTCCAACCATGGCATTTTGTGGTGGTGAAGAACAAGGCGATGTTGGAGAAAATCGCCGAGGCCACACCAAACGCCCGCATGGCAAAGGAAGCTCCGCTTGCCATCGTGGTTTGTGGCGACATGACCAACGAGAAGCCCGACCTGGTGCGTGAGTTCTGGAGCCAGGATGCCTCTGCCGCAACCGAGAATATCCTCTTGCAAGCGCATGGCATGGGATTGGGTGCCGTATGGACAGGCACTTATCCCGCCCAGAAGCGATGCGATGCCATCTCCGCCTTGCTCCATCTTCCCGACCATCTCATCCCATTCTCTACCATCGTGATAGGTTATCCTAAGGGCGAGACCACGCCAAAGGATAAGTGGAAGCCTGAGAATGTTTCGTATGAGACTTTTGGTGGAAAGAAGGAGGGAGCAGCATCGGCTCCTGCCAAGGAAACGGCAAGCGCAAAGGATTTTTGAGGAGTTTGACGATGCCCACAAGGACATAATAATATTTCAAAACAGATAGAAGATGAAAAAGTATTTGTTAGTATTCGTGATGATGATGGCGGCGATGGTAACCTTCGCCAAGGACATCAAGACCGTAGTGTTCACCACCACTCCACAGATGCACTGTGAGGGTTGCGAGAACAAGATTAAGAGCAACCTCCGTTTCGAGAAGGGCATCAAGAGCATCGAGACCAGTGTCCCCAACCAGACGGTGACAGTGACTTACAATGCCGACAAGACCTCTCCCGAGAAACTCCAGAAAGGTTTCGAGAAGTTCGGCTACAAGGCCCGCATCCTGAAGGATGGCGAGAAAGTGGAGAAGAACACCGGGGAGAAGTGCGACATGATGTAAAATTGTCGCAGGGATCAGAATTACACTTCTACTTCTTTCCAGTCAACAAGTCCCTTGCCCAAGTCGTCAAGTTCTACGGCAAGCGCAATGATTTTGCGCTTGCCGGCCTTGAAAGGCTCGGCATACTTATTGTTTATGATTTGCTTCTCGGCTGATGCAAGGCCGCCGTTGTTGCTCAACTTCAATTCCAGGATGTAGATGATGTTAGTTGCCTCCACAACCATATCTATTCTGCCTGTAGAAATCATCTTTTCTACCCTCACTCTCAGACCGATGGCATTGAAGATGGTACTCATGATGAGGCGATAGCGTTCTTCCATATCCATAGAGGCGAGTTTCTTGTTGCTGTATGGCACATCGGCTATGAGTGCTTTCAGTGCTACTTTTGCATCTTCGAGGTTGCCGAATTGCATGGCATATAGAAGGTCGGACTGGGTAGATTGTACGTCGCTGTTATTCTTTAATGTGAGTGCAGGCAAAACCATATCATACAGCGCTTGCCTTACCTCTTGGTTGGGGAACCCCAGAATATAGACGCCCATCTGATAGTCCTTGATGGTGAGATAGCCAGACTGGTATAGGAACAATTCCGCTCCACCTCCTGTAACATCAGAGGTTTCTATCGTTTGACGTATCAGCTTGCATGGGTCAAATTTCTTGAGCTTTATCTCCATATCATCTACAAACTTGGGCAGGAGAGAGGTTGCGCCCGACGATGCCCAGTAATTCTTCAGGTCAGAGTCGGCAAGGGCATTGATGAGGCTGAATGGATTGAATACATCCACCATATTTCTCCGACTGAAATGATATCCGTCGTAATAAGCCTTCAGTTCTGCCACGCCCTCGTCGAATGTCCATCCCTCGTATTCTGACAATTTTTCTATTTCTGGCTTGAAGTTTTCGATGACTTCGTCCTTGGTAATGCCGCAGATGGCAGCAAACTCGGGCTCGAAGCTGATGTTGCTCAGATTGTTGAGTACAGAGAATAGCGAAATTTGGGTAAACTTGGTGATGCCTGTAATGAAAACGAACTTCTCGTACTTGTCATCGGCTTTCAGTATGGCGAAAGTTTCCCGATAAATATCCCTGCATGCCTCATGGGCGGGAGTTTTCCAGGAATGCTGTAGCGGCGAGTCGTATTCATCAATCAGAATGGCCACTTGTTCGCCTGTCTGTTGGTAAGCCGTGGTGATGATGGCATCAAGTCGGTCTGCCAATTTTGCCGTAGGGATAGGAGTGATGTTATATGTTTCTTCGTATTTTCTAAATGAGATGTCAAGATACGACTGCAATGTATCAGGTGAGCTGCCGCCTCGGCTCATGTCGAGCCTGATGACAGGTCGCTTGACCCAATCTTGTTCGAGATTCATGATTTTGAGACCACCGAAAAGTTCTCTCTTTCCTTCGAAGTATGCTTCAAGGGTGTCCACGAGTATGGATTTGCCAAAGCGGCGAGGTCGGCTCAGGTAATTGAATGTCTTGCTTCTGTTGGCAAGTTTCCAGACTAGCTCTGTCTTGTCAACATATATGTATCCTTCCTTTCTGATTCTTTCAAAAGATTGGATACCTACAGGTAATCTTCTATCGTTCATGTCTGCCATAATCGTTTGTCTTTTGCCATTTCAAAATCATTGACATTGATTCTCAAATCTTTTGCAAATATACGACTTTTATTTGAAACTAAGGGCATTGTGCGAAAAATATTTCTCCCAGATATTCCGAGTCGCTTACCGCCTTGCCGCTTTGAGAGGCAAAGGCGATGAAGCAAGAGAGTGAGTCGCCGGCCCATTTGCCGGGGATGGCGAGAGAAGCCTGTCCGTCGGCGCGGTGGAAACTCTGCGTGCTATAGACAGCTTCCATCTTGCTGAGATTATACACCATCGGCATGGCGAAATCGTCTTTTTCCATGCCTTCCTGCCATGCATTTGCATCCCAAGAGAAGTTGACGGCATTCGTTTCCGCAGCCTTTACTTTGCAATCATTGGCACCAGGAAGGTTGCCACGGCTCACCAAAACCTTGGCCGGGTCGATGCTCACACCGTCCTCCGCAACGAGCAATGCGTTGTTACGAGTGTAGGAAGCCGCTGCATTGTAGGCGGATTGCCCCACGGCATAGTTGCGGAATCCGATGCGCAGATAAGGGGTGATGGCCTTGAGAAACTTCTGCGTCACCGTCATCTTCTGCCTATTGTTCGTTTGTGAGGGAGTCTTTGCGTCGTGATAACTCTTGGGGCGGGCACGGAAATAAGGGATGCCGTTCCAACTGCTTCCTATCACATCTCCCACCTTGCCTTCTACAGCCCCCAAAATACCGTTCTTGTTTCTTGCCATATTCTTTCGTTTTTACAGTCCAATACCGAACCATCTCCGAGCCAAACATATCTTTGGTATATCTTTGGTATATGTTTGGTATAACTTTGGTATATCTTTCTTACGGCCTTGTACCGAAGTTGGTACGGAGCGGTATCGGGTGCAAAGATACGGAAAAGGAGTGAGAAAAAGTAGGTTTTTCAAAAAATATGTTGATAATTCAAGAATTCTTTGTATCTTCGCCAAAATAAAATTCTACCATGTGTCGTTGATATTTTGGTAAGCACTTGCCACGGACTTTGTCGAATGGGCCACAAAAACGCAATTTGTCAATTTTGAAGCTCGCCCTCCATTTCTTTTCGTAAATTAGAATAAAAAAGCCCAAATCGGTCATAAGACATAAAGAATCTAACGACCGATTTGGGTTAAAG
>CAVGEN010000015.1:0-24310 GCA_963628185.1 Waltera intestinalis
TTCAAAGATAATACTTTTTCTTGGATTATGCAAGAAATTCAGCTTCTTTTTTTATGCCTATGAATAATTTAGGCTATATAATTATAATAGGTGAATCCATCCTTGATATGGTCGGTGCTCAAAATGCCGTAACCATTGCGAGCTGATACCCAGATGGTGTGAGACACAGGGTCTTCGACAAGGTTGTAATGGATGGCAAAGTGTTTGTCGCCCCGATATAGGTCGATAAGTCCAGGATTTTGTTGGTTGAGTGGGGTGGTTATACATTTGATACCATTGCCCCAAGTACATATCCAGAGTCTTCCTGCTTGGTCGGAATTGAGCGTATAGGTATTGCCAGCATCGCCTACCTTGGGAATGGTGTAGCGATACAGGATGTTTCTATGGGCATCAAGTCGATAGAGACTTTCTGACCACGTTCCGATATAGATGTTGCCTTTCTTGTCTTCCGTGAAGGATTTGGCGTTGATCTTTTGTGACAAAGGATGTCTCTTCCCGTTTGTCTCAACGACGGTCGTGTTGTGTGAAGACAAAAAGAAAAATTCTTTCTTGTCGGGTAGATAACAGGTGATGCCTCCATCTGTACCTATCCATATCTTGCCATCATGGGAGGTAAAGAGGGTATAGATGACACGATTGTCTGTGCCAGGCAGATTGTGAGTAGTAAACTTGCCAGTCCTTTTGTCCATGCTGACAAGACCATTGCGGGCTCCTATCCATAGCACATCGTCCTTTCCCTCGGTGAGCGAGAGTACTGTGTTGCTTGGAAGTATGTTGGGAGAAGTGGCATCGCTTCGGTAAGTCTTGAAGCGATAGCCATCGTATGATTTGATACCACCGTCAGAGCCTATCCATATCATTCCCTCTTTGTCGATAAGCAAGCATCGTTGTTCTTCGGAAGCAGATGGATATACGGTGTTGAGTAGTCTATAAGAATAAGGTGTGGCTAGGATCTTGCCCACGAATAGCATGAAGCATATTGTGAGAAACAAAGTCGTTCTGACGAGGCTCTTATTTTTTCTTTTTAAGTTCATATACTAAGTTTTGATGGTAAATGTGGTGCAAAGTTAACAAATTATACTGAAATATAAAAACTTTTGGTTAAGAAAGTGAAGAATAGGTAAAATAGGCATCTTGAAGACGTGCAATTATCAAGAAGTGAGGGGTAATTATCGTGATTTCATGCTTAAATCATGATATTTAGTGGTCAAATCTTGTTAATTAGTCTTGTGATATGACAAAATGCAATAATTTTGCGACTGAAAAAACGAATGAGCGGTTTTCTAACTTCCTTTCGATTTTCGGTAAAACTTGAATTATTAACAACTAACTAATTTATAAAAGTATGAACCAGACATTCCTAATGACGGTTTCGCGGAAAGCTTTGCTCATGATGCTCATGGCAAGCGCGCCAGCCATTCAGGCTGCCGCAGCAACAGAAATGGACCAATCTGTAGCGATTCAGCAACAGACAGGTAAGGTACAAGGTACAGTCGTAGATGGCAGTGGTGAACCTATCATCGGTGCTACTGTAAAGGTAAAAGGTGCGAAGGGTGGTACTATCACCGACCTCGACGGTCACTTCTCACTCGATGCATCAAGAGGTGCCACTCTTGAGATTTCTTACATTGGCTATAAGTCACAAGAAGTGAAAGCTACAGCTTCCAATCTTCAAATAACATTGGTGGAGGATGCCAAGCAACTCAACGACGTGGTCGTAGTAGGTTATGGTACTATGCGCAAGAAGGACTTGACGGGTAGTGTTATCCAGATTCGTCCTGACAAAATTGCTGATGAAAACCCTGGTAGTGTGCAAGACATCTTACGTGGCGTTCCTGGTATGCGTGTCGGACTTAGTACGTCTGCCAAGGGTGGAGGTGCCCTTCAAATTCGTGGTCAGCGTTCTCTTTATACGGGTGGCGACCATAATTCGCCATTGATTATCTTGGACGGAATGATGTTTTATGGTGAATTATCTGAAATCAATCCTGATGACATCGCACAAATAGACATCTTGAAAGACGCTTCCGCAGCAGCCGTTTATGGTTCCAAGGCAGCCAATGGTGTTATCATCATCTCTACGAAAAAGGGTAAGATAGGTAAACCAACCATCAATCTTACAGCAAACTTTGGTTTTAATACCAAGGCTTCACTTGAGAAGATGAGAAGCCCTGAAAGTTATGTGAAGATGTATCAGGATTATATGAAAGAGGCAACTTACGATTTTGATGAAAATCATAATTATGTGCCATACACAAAGATAGATGAAAAAAAACATGAGTTGGTAGCACCGTTAGGTTATTATGATACTCCTGAGGTGGCAAGCGCACTTTATGGACTAGATGAAACGGCATGGGCTTATGGAGATAACAGTGATTCTTGGAAGAGAATTTTAGGTACTCGTCTTGGCTTTAAAGATGCGGTACTTGAAAACTATGTGAATGGCAAAACCTATGATTGGTATAATAATGCGTTCCGCACAGGTTTCAACCAAGACTATAATGTTAGTATTTCTGGTGCTAGTGACAAGATGAACTACTATCTTTCAATTGGTTATCTCAATAACGAGAGTGCATATCGAGATGATAATTATAGTGCGGTTCGTGCCAACATGAAGATTTCGGGTAAGGTGAACAAATGGCTAGAAATAGGTGCCAATGTCAATTTTCAGGATCGCCAAGAGAATAATATTACAGGTGTAGGCAGTGATATTGGTAATAGTCCATACGCTGATTATAAATATGAGGATGGAACTTTGGCGCAGTATCCTCATGGAGCTACGGTCAAACAAGGTTCTAACTATGATTTTTGGCGACCATATCGAGACAAGGAGGCTGGTGTTACTGTGTTGAACTCAATCTTTAATGCCAAGGTGACATTGCCGTATAATATCACCTATCAGTTTAATGCGTCTCCAAGATATTCTTGGTATTATAACCGTTCCTTCTCTTCTGCTGAGGAACCAGGAGCACTAGCTGAAGACCGTGGGGTTACTCGCAACTGGAATAAAGTGTTCAACTGGTCGCTTAACAATACGATTACTTGGGATCAGACATTTGCCAAGAAGCATCATGTGGTCTTGACTTTAGTGCAGGAAGCTGAGGAAATGCGTTATTGGAGTGATAATCTTTCAGCACGTAATCTTCAGCCATCAGATGCGTTAGGATTCCACAATACTTCTAATACAACGGCAGCGTTTACCAGTATAAGTACGACTGATACTCATCAGACCGCTGATGCCTTGTTGGCTCGCTTGTTCTATTCTTACGATGACCGATATATGATTACGGCAAGTGTACGTCGTGATGGTTACTCGGCATTTGGATCCAATAATCCTCGTGCCACATTCCCATCAGTAGCTGTGGCTTGGAATTTTGCAAATGAGAAATTTTGGAAATGGAGTAATATCATGAGTACTGGTAAGTTACGCCTTTCTTGGGGTAAAAATGGTAACCGTGCTTTGTCCGACCCATATATTTCTCTAGCCAACTTAGCTGGTGGAACTGGTAGTGTGGCTCAGTATCAAACTAGCAGTGGGGAAATCTACAATTTGAAGTATCTGGGTGTTGATCGTCTGGCTAATCCTAATTTGCGTTGGGAAAAAACAGTGTCTTACAACTACGGACTTGATTTCGGCTTCTTAAATGATAGAATTACTGGTTCCATAGATGTGTATAATATGTTTACAGAGGATATGATTATGAACAAGCCGTTGCCAAGTTTCTCTGGATTCTCAAGTATTTCCACAAACTTGGGACAGGTCGCTAACAAGGGCTTCGAGTTATCTTTGAGTTCTCAGAACATTAAGACGAAAGATTTGAACTGGACAACTACAGCTTCGCTTTCTTATAACCAAAACCGCATAAAACACTTGTATTATGACTATGAGGATGTGTTGGATGCAAATGGTAATGTGATAGGTCAGAAAGAAAAAGATTACTCTTCTGCAGGTTGGTTTATCGGTAAGTCTATTGGCACCATTTGGGATTACAAGGTAGAAGGTATCTGGCAGGTAGATGAGGCTGATGAAGCTGCAAAATATAAGCAGCGTCCTGGTGACCCTAAGGTATGGAACAATCCAGACAATGATAAATATGATGCTGATGGCAACTTGTTGGAAGTCGTTTATAATGATGATGATAAACAGTTCCTAGGTGAAACATCTGCGCCTTGGCGTTGGTCTTTGAGAAATGAGTTCAACTACAAGAGCTTTACATTCTCATTCAACATCTATTCTGTTATGGGATTCAAGCGTGCTTCTACGGCTTATATGAACAACTTTAATAGTGGCTCTGCCTTGTTCCATAACATTAACAAAGCTGAACGTGAGTATTGGACACCTGAGAATCCAAGTAACGAGTATGCTCGCATCAGTTCTATTGGTCCTGATGGAGCGAACTCACCAAACAAATGGTATAATAGCTCCTTCGTCCGTTTGGAGAACGTTACTTTAGGTTATACATTGCCTAAGCAGTGGGTCAATAAGATAGGTGTAGCTAACCTGAGAGTATATGGAAACATTCGCAATGTGTTCCAGTTTGGAAGTAAGTGGGAGTATGGCGACCCAGAGACAGGCGGATATGCTAATCGTGTATTTACCTTGGGTGTCAGTGCAACTCTTTAATGTTGAATCAATTAATAATAGAAATAATTATGAAGTCAAATATCATCAATAAGATGTCATTGAGCGTGATGGCTTTAGTTGGCATGAGTATGTTAACTACAAGTTGCTCTGACGATTTTCTCAAGCAAGACCCTTTGTCTTTCTATGAGCCAACTAAGACTTTTTCGACAGAGGCAGGTTTGTTGGCTGCCCAGTCTATGAACGATAAACTCTTGTTAAACATGTTTGCCCATTATAGTGGTGGCTCTAATAACATCCCAATGTCAACAGAGTATTATTGTTCGGAACTAGCACTCTTCGGCAAAACCGATGAGCGAGATTTGGTAGATAATTTTTCTTCCAAGTTGACTCCTACTTCTTATATCTGGAGTGGTAGCAATGCTGGTCTCTCAGTAGGCTATTTTTGGGAGCAAGGATACGCTGGTGTGAAATATGCCAATACTGTGCTCTCTTATATTGATAAGGTAGAGGGGCTTGATGATGCAACTAGAAATATGTATAAGGGACGCGCTTATTTTCATCGTGCCTATCATTATTCTCACATGGTATTCCAGTTTGGTGATCTTCCTTTGGTGACTAAGCTATTGGAAGTTCCTAAACAAAACTATAAGTCAACCAAGATGAGAGCAATACTTGATATGCTTGTAGGGGATATGGAAAAAGCTGTTCAGATGGTGCCTGAGCAGAAAGATATGACTTATAAAGGTATGGTCAACAAGGCAGCTTGTCGAGTGTTGCTTACTAAGTTGTATCTTGCAACAGGGCAATGGAAAAAAGCTGAGTTGCAAGCTGATACGTTGATTAATAATAGTGGTTATTCTTTGATGACAGAGAGCTTTGGCACCGCTGAGGTATCTGGTTGTACTACGACAAGAAGTGTGACACGCAATGTTATGTGGGATCTTCATCGCCCACAGAACAAGTGGATTGATGCCAATAAGGAAACCATTATGGCTATGTCGAATAAGGGAGAGGGCAAAGAAGGTCATATAGATGCACAGATTTTGCGTATCTTCACGCCATTCTGGAATGGTAACATTCGCTCGCCAAAATATAAGGGCATTTATTCTATTCAGCGTTGGGCAAGAACGCAAAAACAATACAATGACACCTTGGACTGGGTGCGCTACACTGGGCGTGGACTAGGACATTGCCGCCTTACTTATTTTGCCCAGCATCCATTGTGGAAGGTGAATGGAGTAGAGGACACTGAAGACTTGCGTCATAATACGAAGGTTGGTAACTGGATGAACATGGAGGATTTCAAGTATAACAACCCTGATGAGGGCGAGTGGCTTGGTAAGAACGCTCGTTTGTATGATGACACAGGTCGTTTGCTCTGCACGGATACCATCCGTAGTTGGTTTGACTATCCTTATTATAAACTCTTTATAAAGGATACCAAAGAGGAAGCTTCTGAGAGTTCCAATAGCTTTACCCAGACAACAGGATCGGATGCAACATGGTATCTCTATCGTTTGGCAGAGGTTTATCTGCTCCGCGCAGAGGCTCGTTTCTTCCAAGACAATATCTCTGGTGCAACAGAAGACGTAAATACTATCCGTAAGCGTGCCAAGTGCTCTCAGTATTATACGACAGTCAACATTGGCGACATCATGAACGAACGTGCTCGTGAACTTTATCTAGAAGAGTGGAGAAACTGTGAGTTGAAACGTGTCTCTTACCAGTTGGCTTTGAGTGGAAAGCCTGATGAATGGGGGAATACTTATAGTCTTGATAATTGGGATAAGCAGGATGGAACGGATGAGACTGGTGGAAGTTATTGGTATCAGCGTATCATTCACTATTCTCTCTATAATAAAGGAAGTATCGTTTCTAATAACAAGACGTTGAATTATGTGATGAATAAGCATAATATGTTTTGGCCTATACCAAACGCTGCTATCAAGTCTAATTATATGGGACAGCTCCATCAGAACTACGGCTATACAGGCTATGATGCTTCGGTTCCTGAGTGGGATAATTGGCAGGATGCCGTTGCCGATGAAGATAAGACAAACTAAAAGTTGTAGGTCTATTAGTTAGATAAGGTATGCCGAGTAGGGTCAGCAAGTATGCTGACCCTACTCGGCAGCTTTTTGTGCATAATCCCCATAAAATATTTTGCGTTCTCATTTATTTGTCTTATCTTTGCACCAAAATACATTTGTGCTATGGTAAGAGAAAGGAAAAAGCGAATCTATCGCAAACGCATACCATACGGTATGCAGAACTTTGAGGATGTAAGGGAAAGGGATTGCTATTATGTTGATAAGACCCCTTTCATCGAAGATATAGAGGAATCTAACATGTATTTCTTCTACATCCGCCCTCGTCGTTTTGGCAAGAGCTTAACCCTCTCTATGCTCGAAAATTACTACGACATCAACAAGAAGGATAAGTTCGAACAACTTTTTGGTGGACTTTATATTGGCGAGAATCCTACACCAGAACGCAATAAGTACCTCGTCATTCATCTCAACTTTGCAGAAGTAGTAGGTGATCTCGATAATTACAAGAAAGGTCTTGATGGACATTGCAACATTCGCTTTGGCGGTTTCTGCGATGTCTATGCCCGCTTGCTACCTCCTGGTGTCAAAGAGGAGATGAACACCAAGGACGGAGCCATAGAACAGTTGGCTTTCCTCTGCGAAAAGTGTAAGGAGGTGGGACAGAAAATTTATCTCTTCATCGATGAATATGACAATTTCACCAATACGATACTTGCCAACGAAGACTATATGGATCGCTATCGTGACCAAACGCATGGCGAGGGATACCTGCGCAAATTCTTCAATACCATCAAGGGTGCAGCGGGTGGTGCGCTTGGCCGAGTTTTCGTAACGGGTGTTAGTCCTGTCACAATGGATGACTTGACGAGTGGCTTCAATATTGGCACCAACTATTCCTTAGCTCCAGAGTTCAATGAGATGACTGGTTTTACGGAAGAGGAAGTGAGAGAGATGCTAAGCTACTATGCCAGCGTCTTGCCATTTAATCATACCCCCGATGAGCTTATCAAGGAAATCAAGCCTTGGTACGATAACTATTGCTTTGCAGTCAAAAGATATGGCAAGACAACCATGTATAACTCGGTGATGGTACTTAACTTCTTGGATAACTATATTCGTAACGATTATGATATTCCTGATAAGATGGTGGAGACCAATGTTCGTATCGACTATGAAAAGGTTCGTATGCTCATCCGTCACGACAAGTCGTTCAGCCATGATGCCAGCATCATCCAGGAGTTGGTGACCAAGGGCTTTGTGACAGGAACACTCAATGAGAATTTCCCTGCTGAGCGTATCAACGACCCAGATAACTTTCTGAGTCTGCTTTTCTACTTTGGTATGGTGACGATAGATGGTACATACAAAGGTGCAACCAAGTTCATTATTCCTAATGAGGTGGTACGAGACCAGATGTTTACTTATCTCTTGGATACATACGGTGAGAACGACTTGACTTTTGAAAGATTTGAAAAGAACAAGTTGGAGAGCGATATGGCATACGGTGGTAATTTCAAACCTTACTTCGAGTATATCGCTGATTGCCTGAAGCGTTTCTCTTCTCAGCGAGACAAGCAGAAGGGAGAGGCTTTTGTCCATGGTTTCACCCTTGCAATGACAAGCCAATGTCGTTTCTACCGTCCTATCTCTGAGTTGGATAATGACGGAGGCTATGCCGACATCTTCCTCTTGCCGCTTTGCGACATCTACAAGGATATGACGGATTCTTATATCGTGGAGTTGAAATACTGCAAGGCGAATACAACAGATGCGCAGGTTGAGCAACTCTTCAAGGATGCTTCTGCTCAGATTATCCGATATGCCGATAGCGACATCGTGAGAGAATCAGTGAAGACCACGACACTCCATAAACTAGTGGTGATATATCGAGGTACGGAGATGGTAGCTTGTGATGAGATAAAAGGAGCATAAAGGAAAAGTGTATTAAAAGACATAAGCCCGACAAATGGTTAGTAGTGATGCTAATCTTTTGTCGGGCTTTTTGTGCTTTCATTGATAATTATAATGATAGAATGTAGGCGTGTCGTTATTTTGTGGGTGATAGAATGATATGTGTCATTCATAAAGTATAAATAGTGAGTAAGTTTGCCCAAAAAGAAATACTTTTGTGCTTGACAAGATAAAAACAAAATAACGATGATAAGGAAACTATTATTATTAGCTCTATTCTTCTCCTGTATATGGGCATCCGCATATCCTAGCTTGGATTCTTCTGCGAACTGGGAGAAGTTCTTGGCAAAGCAAGACTTGGTGTGGGATTCTTTGCCAGGGGAATGGTATGATGCCGCATTCATGGGAAATGGCACCTTGGGGACGATGGTCTATAAGCCAACGTCCCAAAATGCGTTGCGCTTTGATTTTTGTAATGCAGAGATACATGACCAACGTATGGAGGGAAATATGCTCTTTCGGAAGCCAAGGCTTCTCAGTGGACATTTTGAATTGGCTCCTGTTGGCAAGGTTGTGTCTGGAACGATGCATTTGAACATTTGGAATGCAGCTACGGATGTTAGCCTGAAAACCACAAAGGGAACGATTATGCTTCGTTGTTGGGTTCATGCTGATAGTATGGTCTTGGTCGTTCAGGCTCGTGCAACTGGTGAGGAAAGAAACTTCCGTTGGATATGGAAGCCTGAGAGAGGAGAGAGTCCACGTTATCTTTATATGAAAGAGCATCAAGGATGGGGTGGTCTTCCTGTCAGCTATCCTTGCAATCCATTACCTGAACAAAAAACAACTCAAAGTGGAGGAGTGGCTTGGCAAAGGTATTGGGCAGGTGGAATGTCTGCCGTCTGTTGGGAAGAGATATGGAAAGAAGAAAGAAAAAGTTCGGAGACGGAAAGGATATTTTATGCCAATATATCTCATTCGGGTATGGGGAAATCTACAAGCTTGTCTCTTGCAAAACAAGAAGATGCTATTGAAAAAGGCAAGCGAATCGTGGCTAATGCCAAAAGCAAATCCTTGGCTTCTCTATGGAAAAGTCATGTGAAGTGGTGGCATCGTTATTATCCAAAAAGTTATGTTTCCTTGCCAGATGCCCAAATGGAGAAGTTTTATTGGCTTCAGCTTTATAAGTTGGCTTCGGCGACCAGGGGAAATCGCTGTTTGATAGACTGTACGGGCCCATGGCTTACCATAACGCCTTGGCCTGACGCTTGGTGGAACCTCAATGTCCAACTATCTTATTGGCCATTGAATGCTTCCAACCACTTGGACTTGGCTGGCTCTCTAGAACATGCTCTGTATGACCATATGGCTAATCTGTGCAATAACTTAGCAGAACCTTATCGTAAGAATGCCTTGGGCTTGGGGCGGTTTAGTGATATGGAATGTCGTTCAGATAAGGTCGGCATTCCTGGTGTGGATAAAGATGCCGAGATAGGTTTGCTAACGTGGGCTTGTCATAACTTGTGGCTCATCAATCGTTACAAGATGGATGACGAGGTGTTGGAAAAGCAGTTGTATCCATTGCTCAAGGGGGCGATTAATTATTATATGTATTTCTTGTATAGAGGAGAGGATGGCAAGTGGCATCTTCCTGCTACTTATTCTCCTGAGTATGGCAGTGCGGAGGATTGTAACTTTGACTTGGCATTGCTTACTTGGGGATGTCGAACCTTGTTGCAGATAACGGAAAGGTTTCGCATCAAAGATGAATTACAGCAAAAGTGGAAGGATATAGCAGATAACTTGGTGGCATTTCCTACAGATTCCACAGGTTTGATGATAGGAAGAAATGTTCCTTATCGTTATTCTCATCGCCATTACTCGCATCTGCTGTCCATCTATCCATTGTATCTTCTCAACAGAGATCAGTCTTCGGAAACTGTGGATTTGATAGAAAAGTCCTTGCAAGCGTGGCAAGGCAAGAAAGGAGCGCATCAAGGGTATTCGCTGACTGGGGCTTCGTCCATATCGTCAGCCCTAGGTAAAGGAGATGACGCTTTGAGGTATCTCCAGGCGTTTTTCAGTCATTACCTAAGTAGTACAACCATGTATCGAGAGGCAGGTCCTGTATTGGAAAGTCCTTTGTCTGGAGCACAATGTATCTTGGATATGCTCTTGCAGAGTTGGGGAGGCAAGGTGCGGGTGTTTCCTGCCCTTCCTAGCCAGTGGAAGAATGTGGAGTTTAGGAAGTTGCGAGCGGAAGGAGGTTTTGAGGTATCTGCTAGGCGAAGTGGAGGAAAGACCGTAAGCATAGCCATCAAGAGTCTGGCTGGCGAACCTTTGATATTGGAGATGGACATGAATCTCTCTTCTAGTCATATCAAGATTTCTCCTAAAAGCATGAAAAAAGGGGCGATACGGAAAATCGCCCCCTATACCTATCAAATAGATTTACCCAAGGGAAAAGAGATTCGCTTGGGTGAATCTATCCCTTGATGTTCTGCTCTACGTAATCCTTGACGAGCATTCCATATTCCTTTTTGAAGCATTGCGAGAAATATCTAGGTGTGGAGAAACCTACACGGTCTGATAGTTCGCTGATGCGGATGTTAGGTTCAGAACGTAGAATCTTGCAAGCTTCTTTGAGGCGAATGCTGGTGATGAAACTACTGATGTTCATTCCAGTATAGGCTCTCAACTTGTTGTAGAGCGTACTTCCGCTGATGCAGAGGTCGGACGCTAACTCTTCTCTGTTATATTCGCTATCAAGGAGATTCTCCTTAATCTTGCTGATGGCTTCCTTGATGAATAGTTCCTTCGGGTCGCTGCAATGAGGTGCTTCGATTATATCTATATCTGTCTGTTGCTGGAATCTTTGGCGGATTCTCTCACGGTTGGCTATGATGTTGTCGATGCGTACTCTGAGGTCGGCGAGGTTGAAAGGTTTGGTGAGATATTCATCGGCTCCTACTTGATAACCTGCGTTCTTGTCCTCGTTTTGCACCTTGGCAGTCAGCATGATGACAGGCAGTTGCGAATAGTCGGCATTGCCCTTTATCCATTTGGTGAGTTCTATTCCGTCCATCACAGGCATCATCACATCGGTAACGATGATGTCGAGAGGTGTGCCTTGGATGATTCGTTGTGCTTTCTCTCCATTGGTGGCTGTCTTGACTTTGTAGTATGGCGACAGAAGATTGCGCATGAGTGAAAGCAACTCCGTGTTATCTTCAACCAGCAAGATGGTGTATTCTTGCTCTTCTTGGCTATCTGTTTGCTTGCTTCCCTCGCTAGTTGCAGAGATTTCCATGTTTGTAGGCATGTCGAGGATGGCTGCTTTTGGATTCCCTGTAATATTCTCTTCACTTATCTCCTGTTCACTATAGCTATCTTTGTTAATAGGTAGGGTGATGGTGAAGGTGGTTCCTTTGTTCTCTTGGCTTTCACAATGGATATGTCCATGATGCAGTTTCACCAAGTCGTTGACCAACGACAAGCCGATGCCTGTTCCCATGGTATTCATCTTGCGATAATCACCATCAAGGAATCGGTCGTACAGATGTTTGAGTTTGTATTCCGACAATCCGATGCCTGTATCGCTCACTTTGAGGGTGGCAATGTTACCATCTATGCTTACGGTCAGGTTCACATTTCCTCCTTCTGGAGTATATTTGGCTGCATTGCTCAGAAGGTTGTAGAGTATCTTTTCTACCTTGTCGAAATCCACCCATGCGGAAGTCCCCAAACAAGTAATGTCTTGTGTAAAGGAGATTTTCTTTTGTTGGAACATAGGCATAAGACTTTGACAGGTCTCTTGGCAAAAGTCTCTCAAAGAGATTTTGCTTACTTTAAGGCGCAACTTTCCTGCTTGCGCCTTTCTCACTTCTAGGATTTGTCGGAGCATTCGGGTCAAGCGATTGATGTTTTTGTGTACCAAGTCTGCCTGACTTCCCATGTCGGGATGGGCGGTTTTCATACTCTCCACGGCAGCAGAGATAACTGTAAGTGGAGTCAACAGCTCATGGGTGATGTTCGTGAAGATGACACCCATCTGCAAGCGGTTCTTGGTGCGTAAATGTTCCTTATACCATTTGATGCTCACTATGACACCACAGATGCAGAGGGCTATATATATAAGGTATGCCCACCAAGATGCGTACCATGGTGGCAAAACCTTGATGTGGATGCTATAAGGAAGTTCTTGCCAACTGCCATGGCTGTCGGCTGCCTTGATGCGTAAGTTGTAGCTGCCAGAAGGGAGGTTCTCGAAGGAGGCTTGCCGAACAGAGGCATCTACATAATGCCAGTCTTTGTCGTAACCTTCCAAGAGATAGGCATATTTGCAATCCTTGGTGTTGGTATATGACAACAAGGAAAACTCTACGCCGAATTTATACACGGATGCTGGAATGGTGAGATGAGTCATGTACTCAGGAGTCACATCGCTCACTTTCATGCGAAATGCTGAGTCCAGTTCCATGTAGTTTTTGTCATTTATCAACAAATTGGTTACAAGGAGGTTGGAGGCATTTGTCCTCTTCTTCTTGTAAATCATGTCTGTATCGACCGAAATAAGGGAGTTGCGATTGCCCCAAAACAACTCGTTGCCTATTTTGTAGGCTGCGTTTGGCATGAAAAGCACATCGCCCAAACCATCATCCTTGGAGAATGTGATATAGCTAGAATTCCCTTCCGTTGGTACGCTTAGGCAAATGAGCGATTCATCGGTAGTGAGCCAAAGACTTCCCTTGCTATCTTCTATGATGGAGAAGATGCGATTGACATTCCATTTCAAGTCCTTGTTGACGCTGACGAACTGGTCTGTTTGAGAGTCGTATCTAAAGAGACCGCCACTGTTGGATATAGCCCAAAGGCGATGATGCGAATCTTCTAGGCATTGGATGGCATCGTTGACGACGTAGTTTGCATGGGTTGGGTTGTAGCTCTTGTATTTAAAAGAATTGGGATTGCTTTTGTTGCCACTGATGCGGATGATGCCATAGTCTTCGGTAGATACCCAAAGATTGCCCTTGTGGTCTTCCGTAATACCACGTATGTTGGCATGTGTCAAGTTGAAACTTCCCTCTTTCATGGTTAGGCGGTATGTTTTACCAGAAGGAAGAGTATAGCTAAGTCCGCTGCGTTGACCTATCCAAATGGTTCCGTCCTTGGATTTGTATAAGATGTTTGTGTATAAGTCGTATAGCGTCGAACTTGTATTAAGTGGAAGCGATTCCACCATCTCGTCCTTGTATCGGATGACTCCATTACCATTGGTGGAAAACCAAAGTTCTCCTTCCTTTGCGCCAATAAGGGAAGGGTAGCTGTGGTTTGTGAAATCCTTGTCTGCGTTTTTCAAGAATGGAATATCCCTATTGACATAGATTTTATCATTTTGGCGGTTGAGGTAGGCTATGCCGAAAGGTGAGAGCGTCATCCAAAGGTTCTCTCTATCTGTGCTAAAGATGGAGAGGACGGAGTTGATAGGCAAGTTGTTGCTTGCTATCTGGTAACTTTTGAAAGGAGAGGCAAGGGTGTTGATGTGCATGATACCCTTGTTGAGCGTGAGAAGCCAAATGTTTCCTCTTTTGTCTGTAGCCATATCCCAAACGTTTTGTGGAATCACTTCGTTCTGGGAATCAGTCAAGTCAGGGTAGTGCAGGAATCCTTCTTGTAGGTTGTTTTCGTGGATGATGCTAACGCCCTCTCTCGAACTAGCCCAAATGGTATGGGTTAGAGGGTCTTCTATGATTTTGGTGATGATGGAATAAGCACCTTCTTGTGCGAATCGGATGATGCCTGGGCTCTTTTGGTTTCTTGGGTGGGTGAGGCAGATGACACCATGTCCCCAAGTGCCAACCCAAAGCTGTCCCTTGGAATCTAGACAGAGGGAGTAAGCACTTGATAATCCAAGTTCTTTTCCGTAATGATACATGGTCTTGCGCTTGGGATCGAGGCGATAGATGCCATGCTCCCAAGTTCCAAGATATAGGGTTCCGTCTTTGTCCTCGACAATCGACTTGATGCTATAGTTATCGACTCTTTTCTTTTTACCATTGGGTTCAATGGCAAATGTATTGGCAGAGTTGTAGGTGTAAAAGTTATGAGTGGAAGGGATATAGCGAGTGAGTCCGCCATCAGTTCCTATCCATACCGTTCCATCTTTGGAGGTAAAGAGTGTATATATGATTTTCTGGTTGTTGGCTGGTAGGTGGTATGTATGGAAAGTGCCTTTGCGCTTGTCCATGCAGACAAGTCCATTGCGTGTTCCTATCCACACCTGTTCTTGGTGGTCTTCGGTTAGCGCAAGAACGGTATTGTTGGGGAGTACGTTGGGAGAACTGGCGTCGCTTCTGTAAGTCTTGATGCCATATCCATCGAAACGTTTTAATCCCGAGGTCGTTCCAAACCAAAGCAGTCCCTTGTGGTCGATGAGCATACAGCGAGACTCGTCAGACGATGATGTCTTGACGGTGCTGAGTATTCTAATGTCTATAGGTGCTGCCAAAAGTTCAAGGCATCCTAATAATAATACCATGAGGAATGTAGTTAAACGTTTCATGTCTTTATTTAGTTATTGATTGAAATGATACTGCAAAATAACGAAAAAAAAGTGGAATATGCAAACATTTAAGTGACTTTTGTTTGGTATGGTGAAGATGTGAATGGAGGATGGTGACTTATCGTTAATTGATGTACGTATAATGTTAATTCTTTGATAATGAGTGTGGTTTTGTGCTCTTTAAGTGTAAATAGTAACAGGATAACTTTGTTTTGGATTACTTTTGCATCAGAATGATTCAATCATGCAGATAGAAATGATTCCTAGAATATTAATACAATTAAAAACTTAATACGACGATGAGAAAATTACTATTGGTTTCAGCAATGTTCTTTCCTTGTTTGATGGCTTCGGCGCAAAGCAAGGGAGGTTATCCTATCACTCCAGTTCCGTTCACTTCGGTGAAAGCGACCGACCATTTCTGGGGACAGCGTCTCAAGGCAAGTAGAGAGGTGACGATTCCACTGGCTTTCCGCAAGTGTGAGGAGACAGGGCGATACAAAAACTTCGAGAAGGCGGCACATCCTAGCAAGGAATATAAGTTTAAGGGACTTCGCTTCGATGACACGGATGTCTATAAGACCATAGAGGGCGCTAGCTACATCATGCAGACATATCCCGACAAGAAACTGAACAAGTATGTGGATAGTGTCATCGCCATCGTGGCTGCGGCTCAGGAGAAAGATGGTTATCTCTATACACCTCGTACCATGAATCCTTCTGCCGTGGATGACAGATGGCAAGGAGCGAACCGTTGGGACCGTGAGGAGGCTGGTAGCCATGAACTTTACAATCTCGGGCATTTGATAGATGCAGCCGTTGCTCATTATCAGGCTACAGGCAAGCGCAACTTCTTGAATGTAGCCATCAAGTTCGCTGATTGTGCCGACCGTGCCTTGGGCTATGGTGCTGGAAAACGAGTCATCACTCCTGGACATCAGATTGCGGAGATGGCTTTGGCAAGATTGTATCTGGCTATAGGCGAGAAGCGTTATCTGAACCTTGCCAAGTTCTTCCTCGATGCAAGAGCACATGACAAGGGTACTAAGGACAATCTGCATCATTCTCCTGAGTATGACCAAACTCATAAGCCTGTCGTCCAACAAGATGAGGCGGTAGGTCATGCAGTACGTGCCACCTATATGTATTCGGGGATGGCTGATGTCGCCGCCCTCACTGGCGACTCTGCCTACATCAAGGCGATTGACAAGATTTGGGAGAATATCGTGGGAAAGAAACTCTATATCACAGGTGGTATTGGTGCTCAAAGATGGGGTGAGGCTTTTGGCAAAGATTATGAATTGCCTAACTTGAAGGCGTACAATGAAACTTGTGCGGCGATAGGCAATGTATATCTGAATCATCGCCTCTTCTTGTTGCATGGCGAGGGTAAGTATTATGATGTGTTGGAGCGCACGCTCTATAATGGTTTGATTTCGGGAGTATCTTTGAAAGGGGAGGGCTTCTTCTATCCAAATCCATTGTCGGCTGATGGTAAGTTCAAGTTTAATGCCGATAATACCTTGGAGCGTCAACCTTGGTTTGGATGTGCTTGTTGTCCTTCCAACATCTGTCGTTTTATCCCTTCTGTGCCAGGTTATGTCTATGCTGTAAAAGACAATAATGTGTATGTCAACCTCTTTATGGGCAATATATCTGTGGTGAAAGTGAATGGCAAGAATGTGGAGTTGCGACAGACCACTTCTTATCCATACGATGGAGACGTGAAGATAGCTGTGAATCCTCGTGGCAAGCAGCAGATGGCTATCAAGGTGCGAATCCCAGGATGGGCACAGAATGCTGTGGTGCCGAGCGACTTGTATTCTTTTGTGGATGGCAAGAAAGCTGGATATTCTGTGAAGGTGAATGGTAAGGAAGTGAAATCAGCTATTGATAAAGGTTATTTTACCATCGATCGTAGATGGAAGAAAGGTGATGTCGTGGAGGTCGCATTCGATATGCAACCACGTGTCATTAAGGCTAATGATAAGGTAGAGGCAGACCGTGGCAGAATTTCCGTAGAAAGAGGACCGCTGGTTTATTGTGCTGAGGCTGTAGATAACAATGTGGATATTCAGAGCGTGTTGCTTCCAAAGAATCCTACCTTTGAAGTCGTTAATCGCCCAGACTTGTTGGGTGGCATCAAGCAGATAAAGACGAATGTTCAGACATTGAGCTATGATAAGGAAGGCTTGCTTCATACTGGCAATACAACCTTGACCTTGGTTCCTTATTATGCTTGGAATCATCGAGGCATCGGAAAGATGGATGTTTGGTTGCCACAGGCTGTCAATGCCGTGATTCCTGTCAACAAGTAGTTTTGAGATGAGATTTTAACGATTTTATAATAAGGTTAGATATATATTATAATATGTATAGAATAGCAATAACCATATACTCAATTTTGGCATTGCAGGGCATGACTTCAAGGGGTCACGCCCAAGTGCAGGTTCGTTCTGTCGCTCCCAACGCACTGGTACAGCAAGTACGTTTGGATGGAAATGCTGGGGGCAAGCGTTTTGATGGTATCGGTGTGGTAAACGGTGGCGGCGCAACTTCCGTTTTATTGAAGGATTATCCCAAGAAACAATGTAAGGAAATTCTAGATTTTGTGTATAAGCCTAAGTTTGGTGCTTCGGTGAGTGCCTTGTTTGTGGAGATTCCTGGTGATGGTAACTCCACGCAAGGTTCCATGCCTAGTCATCGGCATACTCGTGAAGACCTCAATTATCACCGTGGCTATACATGGTGGGTGATGAAGGAAGCACAGAAACGTAACCCCAAGTTGACGATTGATGGAACGGCATGGAGTGCCCCTGGATGGGTGGGGAATGGTAAGTTCTTTACCCAAGATGCAGCCGATTATTATGTGTCTTGGCTGAAGGGACTTCGAGATGTGCATGGTTTGAAGATGACCGCCATCGGTTGTAGAAACGAGAAAGGGGTGAGCTATGATTTCGTGAAGTTGTTCCGTCGCACGCTCAATGCCAATGGTTTTGCCGATGTGAAGATTCATGCCTTCGACAACTGGTATCGTGGTAAACTGAATTTTCTGAAGGATATGCAGAAAGATGCAGAACTACGTGATGCCATTGACATCATCGGTGGTCATGTGTTTTATTCCGAAGGTGGTGTGTCGGCTGAGGAGCGAAAGATGGCGGAACAAATGAGCAAGCCTATCTGGGACACGGAAGACCATGTGTATAAGAAAGGTTTTGATTGCTTGATTAGTCTGGTGGAATGTTTCAATCGCAACTATATCCATAATGGAGCAACAAAGATTGTCAACTGGTATGATATCGCTGGCATTTACCCAACAGAGCCATACGCCAAGGAACCGCCTACTATTTTGGCATACGAGCCGTGGAGTGGGCATTACCAAGTGCGTCAAGCCCTTTGGGGATATGCTCACTATGGACAATTCACGGAAATCGGTTGGCAATACCTCAATGGCGGTTGTATGGATTTGAAAGGCGGTGGGTCGATGGTAACGATGAAATCTCTTAAGGGGGATTATAGTATCATGATAGAAACCAAGGGAGCTAAAACTTCTCAAATCTTGTCTTTCTCAGTGGGGAACAACTTGAAGGCTGGAAAACTATGTGTGTGGAAGAGCGATTCGATAAAGCAGTTTGAGAGATTGGCGGATGTTGTGCCACAAAATGGTAAGTTCTCAGTAGAGTTAAAACCGAATACTGTTTATTCTTTCTCAACGACTAAGGGGCAGAAGAAAGGGAGTTATGTGTCTCCTGCATCCCAATCATTCCCGATGCCATATGCGGAGACTTTCGAACAGTATAAGAATTTTGAAAAATATGGTTATCTTCCTCGATACACAGCAGACATCTGTGGGGCTTTTGAACTCTCGGATGGTCCTGATGGTAATCGGAAGTGTATGCGTCAGGTCGTTTGTAAACCTACTATCTCATGGGCACCCGACTGGTATCATTATACCATCATCGGAGATTCGGCTTGGCGAAATTATGAAGTTGCATCTGATGTTTATCTCAATCCTGGTGATGCTGCTGGTGTCATGGGGCGTGTCAATGACGTTGGCTCTGGTTATGGCATCATCCCTAAAGGCTATTATTTGAAGGTAGATGACCAAGGGCTTTGTCAACTTGTTGTTGTGAGAGGAAAGATAGATAAGAAAAAATTGGTGGGTGATGCCGAACAGCAAGCTTTGATCAAGAAAGGTCTTGATGAAGGAGAAGGCGGCGAGAAGATACTTGCTTCTGTGCAACTGGCAGATGTCAAAGCAAGTAAATGGATGCAGTTGAAACTTAGATTTGAAGGTGACTTGATTCTGGGTTTTGTGGATGGTAAGCAAGTCCTTTCTGCCACAGATAGATTGTATAGTCATGGTATGGCTGGAATGTTGGCTGTTAAGTTTGAAAATAGGGTAAGTACTCCTTATTTTGATAACTTACGCTTTGAAAAGGTTAAGAAATAGCATTCAGTACTTGGTATAAGTACCGACGATAATCTTCATCTTTTTCTGACATGGAGCGTGATTTGTGTGATAAAAGCGTTATTTGATTAATTTATGATGCTTTTTTCACGGATCGTGCTCCTTTTTTGCACATAAATACCCATGAAATATTTTGCATTCTCATTTATTTGTTTTATCTTTGCACCAAATATCTGGAATTATGATAAGAGAAAGGAAAAAGCGAATCTATCACAAGCGGATACCTTATGGTATGCAGAACTTTGAGGATGTAATCTTGGAGGATTGTTACTATGTTGACAAGACTCCGTTTATCGAGGATATAGAAGAGTCTAACAAGTATTTCTTCTATATTCGCCCTCGTAGATTTGGCAAGACTCTCACCCTCTCTATGCTCGAAAATTACTACGACATCAATAAGAAGGATAAGTTCGAGCAAATCTTCGGTAAACTTTATATCGGTGAGAATCCGACACCGGAGCATAACAAGTATCTCGTCGTTCGCCTTAACTTTGCGGAAGTCGATGCAGGGTTGGACAATTACCAAAATGGCATGGACGTGCATTGCCGTCTTTGCTTTGATGATTTCTGCTGCCGTTATGCCTCTTTGCTTCCAGAAGGTGTGAAGGAGGGGCTTTCTGCGGAGAAAGGAGCCATCGCACAGTTGAGATACCTCTGTCAAAAGACAACAGAAGCAGGACATAAGATTTATCTCTTCATCGACGAGTACGACAACTTCACCAATATGATTCTCGCCAACGAAGAACATTTGAACCGCTATCGCCAGCAGACACACGGCGAGGGATACTTGCGCCGTTTCTTCAATACCATCAAAGGGGCTGCGGGCGGTGCTCTGGGTAGAGTCTTCGTGACGGGGGGTAGCCCTGTTACGATGGATGACTTGACGAGTGGCTTCAATATTGGCACTAACTATTCCTTGGCTCCTGAGTTCAACGAGATGACTGGATTTGCGGAAGAGGAAGTGAGAGAGATGTTAGGGTATTATGCCAGTGTGTTGCCTTTCAACCATACCGTAGATGAGCTTATTAAGGAAATTAAGCCTTGGTATGATAACTATTGCTTTGCGATTAAAAGCTATGGCAAGACCACGATGTATAACTCGGTGATGGTACTCAACTTTTTGGATAATTATATTCGTAATGATTATGAAATCCCAGATAATATGGTGGAAACCAACGTTCGCGTCGATTATGAGAAGATTCGTATGCTCATCCGTTACGACAAGGCGTTCAGCCACGATGCCAGCATCATCCAGGAGTTGGTGACCAAGGGCTTTGTGACAGGAATGCTCAATGAGAATTTCCCTGCGGAGCGTATCAATGCCCCGGATAACTTCTTGAGTCTGCTCTTCTATTTCGGTATGGTGACGATAGATGGTACATATAAAGGTGCCACCAAGTTCATTATTCCTAACGAGGTGGTACGTGACCAGATGTTTACCTATCTCTTGGATACCTATGGAGAGAATGACTTGACTTTCGAGCGGTATGAGAAGAATAAGTTGGAGAGCGAAATGGCATACGATGGCAAGTTTAAGCCTTACTTCGAGTACATCGCCGATTGTCTGAAACGATTCTCTTCTCAGCGAGACAAGCAGAAGGGAGAGGCTTTCGTGCATGGCTTTACTCTGGCGATGACGAGTCAATGCCGATTCTATCGTCCTATCTTCGAGTTGGACAACGATGGCGGCTATGCCGACATCTTCCTCTTGCCACTTTGTGACATCTACAAGGATATGACGGACTCTTATATCGTGGAGTTGAAATATTGCAAGTCTAGTACGCTGGATGCGCAGGTCGGTCAACTTTTTCAGGAGGCGTCATCGCAGATCTGTCGATATGCTGATAGTGACATTGTAAGGGAATCGGTGAAGACTACGACACTCCACAAAGTTGTGGTGATATACCGAGGTACTGAGATGGTGGCTTGTGAAGAAATAAAAGAAGAATAAATATTATAAAGATGTAAACCAGATAAAGATACACCATGATTTTCAATAATAACTAACATATAAATACCTAATGGATTAATGAAGAGACAAACGACTTGTGTTGCCTTCCTGCTATCTGCAAGTTTGGCAATGGCGGCAAATAATCAAGATGCCGTAAAAGAAGTAACTTCAGGGTATGTTACCAACTATTCATTTGAGACAGACAACCTGGATAAACTGGAAAAGAAGACGGAAAGCAGTGATGGACTGCGTGGTTATATCGTAAGTGCTCCTTCTGGTTGTACTCTCAGCGGTGTCTGTGACAAAAGTTACTTGGTCAACCAGGATTGCTACACAGACAACAACTTCGGAAAGGTGACCACGGTTGCCGACGGTTCTGTAGCCTACTATATGCGTCGGGGGGGGGCGGCAGGGAAGGCTACCTTGCAGCAAACCCTCAAGAATCTTCCTGCCGGCAAATACAGACAGCCGGCGGATGTGCGATCGGCATATAATGGCAGCGATGTGGAGAGTCCTACCGAGGGAGTTGTCAATAACCAGTTTGTAGGCGAGAAGGCGATGAAGGACGACCTGATGGCGATGTTGGCGAAGTTTGCCCAGTACATGAAGAACGACTACCAGGACTGCGCAGCACCCAATTCTGCCGGTGAGGCGTGCGGAGCCTTCAAGAGCAACAGTACCATGACCAATGGCGAGGATGGCGTGCGCCCCAATGCCGATCTCTCCATGATTTGCGCTTTTCTTGTGAAATATGGGAAAGACAAGGTGACATTGCCTGGGAATGTGACATGGGACGACTTGGAGCAGATGGCGATGAAGAGCCTCGTATATGCCTATTCCACCCATAAGGCGAACAAGTTGAAAGTGTGCTCGGGCAACAACTATTGGGGTTCGACGGCTGCCAACGATTATGTCTGGGAGAGTTCCCTCTGGGCGATGTCTGTGGCATATTCCGCCTATTTCCAGTGGGATAAACTCACCGATACGCAGAAAGGCTATATAGAGAAACTGCTGAAGGCTGAATGCAACTATGAGTTGAATCGCACGATACCTACAGGCTACAATGGCGATACCAAGGCCGAGGAGAATGGATGGGAGGCGGATGTTCTGGCAGCCACCCTGGGCTTGTTCCCGAACGACGAACTGGCTCCCAAATGGTATGAACGCCTTCGCGAGTTTGCCATCAACTGCTATTCCCACAAGGAAGATGCCAACGACAATACCGTCATAGACCCCGATTACGACAAGAAGACCATTTCCGACCTTTACAAGGGCCAGAACCTCTTCGACGACTATACCCTCCAAAACCATAACTTCTTCCATACGAGTTACCAGAATGTTGTGATTCAGGAACTGGGCGAGGCGGCTCTTGCCCTGAAACTCTTCCAACAGAAAACTATCGGAGAGGAAAAATGGAAGACCAACGCCTTGATGCACAACAATGACAAGGTGATGAAGGAGGTGCTCAACTGGCTTGCCCTCGCTGACGGTGAGCTGGCGATGCCTAACGGCAACGACTGGAGCCTGTTCCTCTACGACCAGATAACTTCTTATTCCACCAATGCTTGTTTCCTTGGCGACCCAGATGCCCTGATGCTTGAGAACTTGGCTTACAAGTATATCAAGGCGCGCCAGACTACCACGGATGATGGTTCGTGGTTGCTACGGTCGGATGTCGCTGCCCGACGAATGGGTGTGGAGGGTCATCGTGTGATGATGACCTGGCTGATGCACGAGGCGATGCCTACCGCCGATGCTACTCCTACAGACTGGGACGAGTTCAACCAGCGTTATGCCACCGCCAAGATATTCCCATGCCAGAACGTGGTGCGAGCCGCTACCGACGACCGCTTCACCTGTTTCAGTTGGAGCGCAGGCAAGCAAAGCTATACGGGCTATATTGCTGCCAATAGCGCAGACAAGAACAAAATAGTAGTCCCTTATCGCAAGAATAATACTGGCAACTTCCTGGGTTGGTATCAAGTGAGTGGCAAGGGTACGAATGCCACACCGGCGGTAAGTGGAATCTATGACTTGCGAGGCAACAGCTATACCATGAACGGTGAGTTGAAGACCAACGACGGAACGCTCGACAACCGCTTTGCCATCTATTCTACTCCAGGCAATGCCGTCATCTATACAGACTATGTTCGCGCCAATGCCACAGCTACTGTCACGAAGGAGCAAGGGGGCTTGATGGCCATCAGCACCGATGAACTGACACGTACCAAGAGAACACTCTATTATGCGGATGGCAATGGGGCGGCGACTGGCATGACCTACAAGCAGAGTGACGGATCGTCATTTATGACCATCAGCAGCAACTGGGTTAACGTTGACAATGCCTTGGGCATCGTGAATTTGGAAGGCACAAGGATGGCATTCGGCGATCGGGCAAACAACAATTCCATTATGACTTCCAAACTCTATGCGTCTTATTCCGACGAGTCTCGCCAAGTAAAGGCTGGTGAGGTGGTAGGCAAGCGAAACATTGTTTATTATAGCAATATCGATGCTGCATCTACCAAGGCTGTCATGGAGAAGAGTGTAAGTCTGAAGGACAAGATGGCCGAGGGATGGAACGGAGCGATAGCGACTGACCCTAGTGGCGCATCGTATATGCTTGTGGCTAATTTCTGCGGTGACTCCAAGTGTGTGCTGAAGGATGTGCAAGTAAACGGAAAAGCTCCCGTGTTGTCGGTAGATACCAAGGTGACGGATTCTAAGTCCGAGGCAACCTATACGCTGGATGCCAACCATTCCAAGGGGGAAATCTTGG
>CAVGEN010000016.1:0-56549 GCA_963628185.1 Waltera intestinalis
GGATGTATCTGCTGCCGTGGCATGAGATTTCGGTGCTGTTCTCGCCCGTGTAACTATGGGGCGCACGGAATACGCTCACGAGCACGTCGTCGATGGTACTGCCGTCCTTGTCTGTGATTTCCCCATAGCGAAGGGTGTTGGGGGAGGCTTCGGCCAACGGTTTGCCGTTGGAAGCCTTGAAAACCTTGTCGGTAAGTTCGATAGCCTGTTCGCCGCTGAGTCGGATGACCCCGATGGCGCCACCGGCAGGCGTGGCCAGGGCGCAGATACATTCTTCTGTCGTTTGCATTCTTTCTGTTCTTGTTTTCTTTTTACATTATTTTAAGTTTCGGAAGTTCCTAGATTCTGTCGAGCACCGTCTTGATGAGTCCGTCGATAGTGTTCTTATAGCCAGTGTTGGCTTTCTTCGTACGGCGATTGGCGATAACCATGCAACAGGTCAACGCCTTGTGCCCCAACAGCAAGGACAAGCCGGCCAGAGCGGAGCTTTCCATCTCGAAATTGTTGACACGCAAGCCTTTATACTCAAAGTCCTCAATCTTTTGATTAAGTTCGGGATCGGCAAGCGGAATGCGGAGTTCTCGGCCTTGCGGACCATAGAAGCCGCCACAGGCGATGGTGATTCCACGTACCATGTCGTCGCCAGCGATGCGGTCGAGCAGTTCAGGGTCGTTGTTTACGCAGTACGGATTGCCTATCTGGTCAACCCACTTCACCTGACGCTTGAACTCCCGTTCGAACTCCAAGTCGCTGACCTCGTTTCGGCGAGCGTAGAAGTTGAGCAAACCGTCGAAGCCGATGCTCTTCTCGGATGCCACGTATGTGCCGGCAGGGGTGTTGAGTTGAAGTCCGCCACAGGTGCCGATACGTACCAAGGTGAGGGTAGTGTGCCCTGTCTTTTCTGTGCGCGTCTGGAAGTCGATGTTCTTGAGAGCGTCCAGCTCGTTGACCACGATGTCGATGTTGTCGCATCCGATGCCAGTGCTCTGCACGGTGATGCGCTTTCCTTGGTATGTACCCGTAATGGTATGGAACTCCCGGTTGGAGACCTCGCACTCCTGGGTGTCGAAGTGGGATGCGACGAGAGCCACACGCCCCGGGTCGCCTACGAGGATAACCTTGTCTGCCAACTGCTCCGGCTTGAGGTGAAGGTGGAAGCAACTTCCGTCTTCGTTTATGATTAATTCTGATTCTGCGAAATACTTGCTCATAATTTCTCGTGTTTTAAATGATTATACGATTTTTCGTTCAGTCCCATTTCATAGCATGGCTATCTAGCAAGAAGGACTTTGAAATTACAAAGATAACAAAAAAGTTTGGAAGCGCATCCTTTTGTTAAGGATTATTATATAATTTAAGTTTAGGAAATTAGATAAGTCATGGCCATCGGCATTCTCGCCGAGTTTTCTCCACAAAAAAACATGCGCAAAAAAACTTTACATCCACAGCCCTTGTGCTGCGGAAAGGTCGGAGGTCGCGAAAGCAACTCCCCAGGTCCACTTTCATATCTGCGTCGGGACGCAAAACTTTTTCCCTCACGACGCAGAAAATTTTCCCTCGGCACGCAGCGCAAATTTCATCCCGACGCAGACAGGGGGAAATCCCGATTTTCGGCAAAACAATTGCGAATAAATTTTACATTCCACAGGCATATCCAAAAGAATCTCTCCAAAAAAACGACCTAAAATTTTGTCGTTTCAAAAAAAAACACTAATTTTGTCGGCTGAAAATATCAATTATTCAACGAAAAATCTCTAACACATGAAACAGACAATTTTGGTAACAGGTGGTACGGGCTTTATCGGAAGCCACACTACAGTGGAATTGCAGCAGGCAGGCTACAATGTTGTCATCGTCGATGACCTCTCGAACTCAAAGATAGAGGTGCTTGACGGCATCGAGAAGATCACCGGCATCCGCCCGGCTTTCGAACAGGTGGATTTGCGCGACAAGGATGCCGCAGAGGCAGTGTTCCAGAAATATCCTGCCATCGAGGGCATCATCCATTTCGCTGCCAGCAAGGCTGTAGGCGAAAGCGTCCAGAAACCGCTGCTCTATTACCGCAACAACGTCGTATCGCTCATCAACCTCCTGGAGTTGATGCCAAAATACAATGTCAAGGGTATCATCTTCTCCTCCAGCTGCACCGTCTATGGCCAGCCTAAGCCCGAGAACCTCCCCGTGACAGAGGACGCACCTCACCAGAAGGCTACGTCTCCATACGGCAACACCAAGGAAATCAATGAGCAGATTATCGCCGACTATATCCACAGCGGTGCCAGCATCAAGAGCATCGTGCTCCGCTACTTCAACCCTATCGGCGCACACCCATCCGCAGAAATCGGAGAGTTGCCTAACGGCGTGCCAAACAACTTGATTCCTTACGTGACCCAGACAGCCATAGGCATCCGCAAGGAGCTGACCATCTTCGGCAACGACTACGACACACCGGACGGCACATGCATCCGCGACTACATCTACGTGGTGGATCTCGCCAAGGCCCACGTGGCAGCAATGGCCCGCGTGCTCGACAAGGAGACGGAGCCTATCGAGTACTTCAACATCGGTACTGGCAATGGAAACTCCACTCTCGAGATCGTGGAGACCTTCGAGAAGGCTACAGGCGTGAAGCTGAACTGGAAATACGGCCCTCGCCGCGAGGGCGACATCGAGAAGATTTGGGGCGACTGCACCAAGGCCAACGAGGTGCTCGGCTGGAAGGCTGAGGCTAAGTTGGAGGATGTCCTGGCTTCGGCATGGAAATGGCAGGAGAAACTTCGTGCCGACGGAATCATGTAAAATTTACGGCTTATATAGATTTTTGATCATAAGTTAAAGTTATTAGGTAGGAGACGGTGGGGCAGTGATGTTCTGCCGTCTTTTTGTTTAAATAAACTTAAAATAAATGCGATGCCGGTTCGCCGTATTGTTTTTTTTGCTATTTTTGCATTTGGAAATAATTATTTTTTGACACATAACGTAACAACAATATGACAAAACATCTACTTACAATACTTTTGGCAGGCCTAATGACGCTGGGCGTGCAGACTTCCGTGCAGGCCGACCCTATCGTCGAAGTGAACTCCATCGACTTCGGCCAAGTAACCATCAATTACAACAACGGCGTGCTCCACATCACCGGAGCCACGGGTTTGACGGTGTCGGTGTATAACATCGTGGGTCAGAAAGTGTATGAAGGCAAAATAGATGGCAACGACAAGCGAATCGAGTTGTCGCTCCCTTCCAATTGCTATATCGTAAAGGTAGGTACGGTGGCTAGAAAGATTAGCATCAAACGATAAGCTGTAAAGGACTGGAAATCCCAAGAAGTGAAGACCCTCAAGTTTATCATCGCTCTGTCCTTGGCGATAGGCATTTTCTCCTCATGCCAGGAAGCAAAAGTGGTTAGCACCACACGTTATGTGTCACTGGAGGAATACCGCGACTTTGGCAACGCCTATATGTCTATCAACTCGAAGCGCATCCGCTCGGTGATAGACAGCATGGTACGCAATGACAAGGACGAGCTTACCGCCGATTTTCGCACACGAAGTTATTATCTGCAGGAAGGTGACTTCTTGTGGATAAGTCGCCATGGAGTTACCGCCCAGGCCGACACGCTCCTGGAATATCTGCGCACGGTGGAGCGGATGGGATTCTCCGAACGGCGTTTTTGCGTACCCCAGATAGAGAACGACATCAACAGCGTGCGCAACCTAGGCTTCGACGGGCAGCATCCCATCAACTTGGTGCTGGGCAGGTTGGAGTACAATCTTACCAAGGCTTACTTGCGATACGTCACCGGGCAACGCTTCGGTTATCTGAACCCTACCTACATCTTCAACCGGCTGGACACCTTGGAGTCCACCAAGCCCGACACCTTGAGACGTGCCGTCAGCTACCGTGCGCTTTTCGATGTCAAGATGGATCATAGCAGCAACGGATTTTACCAGATGGCCTTGGGCAAGATAAGGAAAGACTCCGTGCCTGCCTTCCTCCACGAGGTGCAGCCGCCGAGCGACTTCTACCATGCCCTCGAACAAGAATACGCCTCGGGCGAAGGCTGCAAGGAACGGCGAGTGAAGTTGCTCTGCAACATGGAGCGGAGCAGATGGCGGCTTGCCGACTATCCTCAGCAGCACAAGAGATATGTGTTCGTCAACATCCCCTCGTTCCACCTGATGGCGGTCGATGACAAGGACACGCTGACCATGCGCATCGGCTGTGGCAGCAACGAGACGAAGACCCCCCTGCTGACAAGTGCCATCAAGCGCATGGACGTCAACCCTCGTTGGGTAGTGCCCCGCAGCATCGCCGAGAAGGACATGGTGCGGTATTTCAGCAGGTCGTATTGCGAGCGGCGGGGATTCTACGTGATGAACCGGAAGACAGGCAAGGAGGTGCCGATGAACATGATACACAGGGGAATGCTTCGCGACCCTCAGTATGCGGTGGTGCAGCGAGGCGGCAAAGGCAACAGCCTTGGCAGACTCATCTTCCGCTTCGACAACGACTTTGCAGTTTATCTGCACGACACCTCCAGCCCGGAGGTCTTCAGCCGCGAGGACCGTGGCGTGTCGCACGGCTGCGTGAGGGTAGAGAAACCGTTTGAGTTGGCCAAGTTCATCCTCAGGGACAAGGACGAGAAGCTGATCGACGACCTCAACTATTGCATGACCGACGACTCCCTGACCGACAAGAGCCGCATCATCGGCTCCATCAAGGTAGAACCTCAGATGCCCGTCTATCTCGCCTACTTTACCATCTATCCGATGGCAGGCAAGGATAGGAGAGGGTGGGTGGAATACCCCGACGTGTATGGCTTCGACAGAGTGATATACGAGTTCCTGGTGAAAAACTATCGCTAGGGATGCCGCACCGGAAACTTGCAGTGGTAACATATATAATAAAGGTATAAACGTATGATAAGTGACAAAGAACTCATCTGCCTGTTGAGCGACCCCGTAACTCGGAGCGAAGGTTTCTCGGCAATGGTGCGCCAGTATAGCGAGCAGCTATATTGGAAGGTTCGCCATATCGTCTTGAACCATGAGGATGCCAACGATGTGCTCCAAAATTCATTTATCAAGGCGTGGAAGAGCCTGGACACCTTCCAGGGGAAATCGTCGGTAAGCACCTGGCTCCACCGCATCGCCATCAACGAGTCGCTCGACTTCGTGAGGAGGCAGAAGGCGGCGGAAAGCATCAGCGCGGACGAAGACCTGAGCGTCGCCAACCGCCTGATGGCTGACGAATATTTCGACGGGGACGAGACGCAAGCCCAACTGCAAGAAGCGGTGGCTAAGTTGCCGGAAGTGCAGCGCATGGTGTTTACGATGAAATATTTCGACGAGATGAAGTATTCGGAGATGAGCAAGATACTCCACACCTCCGAGGGAGCCTTGAAGGCATCTTACCACCTGGCAGTGAAAAAAATAACTGAATATTTTCAGAATAAAGATTAAACCTTTCCCCGCCCCTAACGTCTAGTATATAACGAAAAGATTAGAATCATGATGAAGGAAGAAAAAGTATTGAGCAATATGTTTGGCAAGGAGAACCATTTCACCGTGCCAGAGGGGTATTTCGACTCCTTCGCCGATCACTTGATGGGGCAGTTGCCCGAGGCGGAAGCCCGCGTCATCGAGATGCATGCCCAGCCGTGGTGGCATCGCTTGCCAATGCGCAAGGTTGCGGCAGCGGTGGGTGTGGCTGTTGTCTTGGGAGGCAGCGGCCTGTTCTATGCGAGCCACAGGATGCAGAGCTA
Organism: Waltera intestinalis; assembly: GCA_963628185.1. Taxonomy (GTDB): domain Bacteria; phylum Bacteroidota; class Bacteroidia; order Bacteroidales; family Bacteroidaceae; genus Prevotella. Next base: position 5,768 of record CAVGEN010000016.1, read on the forward strand.
TGTTCCGATGGCAAGCACCCATGCGGACCATCCAGAGGAAGGAAGCAGCGAATATGGCACCTTCGACCAGATGGCGGACTATACGATGATGGACAACGAGACTATCTACGCCTCGCTGGCGGCAGGAAACCAAGCCTCAGATTTCTAACAATACATAAGTGAGCAATGAAGAGATTCTACGACAATTTTAGCAAGAGCGGCTTGTGCGGACGTCTGCTGGCGGTAGTGGTGATGCTAGTCTTTGCGCTGGCAACAGATGCCCAGCCGAAGAAAAGACCGCCTTTCAACCCCGCGAAGTTCGAGGCCGACCTGGAGCAGTTTATCACCACCGAGGCTTGCCTGACGCCCGTGGAGGCATCGAAATTCTTTCCCGTCTATCGCCAGATGATGAAGAAGCAGCGTGCCGTCTTCGACGAGATGCGCCGCTATCGCCACATCAACCCCAAGGACAACGAGGCATGTGCCGAGGCTATCCGCAGACAAGACGAGATGGATATACAAATCAAGCAGTTGCAGCAGGAGTACCATGCTCGCTTTATGTTGATTATCCCGGCCAGCAAGGCACTCGGTGTCATCAAGGCGGAGGAGAAATTCCATCGGCAGATGTTTAGGAAAATGAAATAGGTAGGGCTTCCACCATCCCACCATTTGCCAATGGATGGCAAAAGGAAAGGGGAAGAAAGGAGACAAAATCAATCGCAAAAGTATTATTATGAAATATTTTTGCGATTTTTTTTTGTGCTTTGCCCGAATTGTTGTAATTTTGCACGTCAGAAACAATTCATATAAATATAAATATGTATAGAACGAATACTTGTGGAGAGCTTCGACTCTCTGATGCAGGCAAGGAAGTGACACTTGCCGGATGGGTACAGCGCACTCGTAAGATGGGTGGCATGACCTTCGTTGATGTACGTGACCGCTATGGTATCACCCAGATTGTCTTCAATGAGGCAGACAACAAGGACTTGTGTGAGGCTGCCAATAAGTTGGGCCGTGAATATTGTGTCCAGATAAAGGGCGTGGTGAGCGAACGCCAGAGCAAGAACCCAAAGATGGACACAGGCGACATCGAGATTCTTGCCAAGGAACTTAACGTGCTCTCTATAAGCCAGACCCCACCTTTCACGATCGAGGACAACACCGATGGCGGCGACGACATCCGCATGAAGTATCGCTACCTCGACCTGCGCCGCCCTGCCGTGCGCAAGAACATGGAGCTGCGCCACCGCATGACCATCTTGATTCGCAACTTCCTCGACAACTACGACTTCATGGAGGTGGAGACACCTATCCTCATCGGCAGCACACCCGAGGGTGCGCGCGACTTCGTGGTTCCTTCTCGCATGAACCCAGGTCAGTTCTATGCGCTCCCACAGAGTCCACAGACCTTGAAGCAGCTCTTGATGGTGGCAGGTTTCGACCGCTACTTCCAGATAGCGAAGTGCTTCCGCGACGAGGACCTTCGCGCCGACCGTCAGCCTGAGTTTACCCAGATCGACTGCGAGATGAGTTTCGTTGACCAAGACGATGTCATCAACCTTTTCGAGGAGATGGCCCGTCATTTGTTCAAGGAGATTCGCGGGGTGGAGTTGCCTAAGTTGGAGCAGATGACTTGGCATGAGGCTATGCGCCGATTCGGCAGCGACAAGCCAGACTTGCGCTTCGGCATGGAGTTTGTGGAGCTGAAAGATGCTTTCGCAGGCAAGGGCGAGTTCTCTGTATTCGATGAGGCTAAGTACATCGGCGGTATCTGCGTGCCTGGTTGCGCCGACTACAGCCGCAAGCAACTTAACGAGCTGACCGACTTCGTGAAGCGTCCTCAGGTGGGAGCCAAGGGCTTGGTGTTCATCAAGTACAATGCCGACGGTAGCGTGAAGAGCAGCATCGACAAGTTCTACTCTCCAGAGGTATTGGCGGAAATCAAGGAAGTGATGGGCGCCAAGGATGGTGACCTCGTCTTGATTTTGAGTGGCGACAATGTCAACAAGACCCGCGTACAGCTCTGTTCGCTCCGTTTGGAGATGGGCGACCGCTTGGGCTTGCGCGACAAGAATGTGTTCAAGTGCTTGTGGATAGTTGACTTCCCATTGTTCGAGTGGAGCGACGAAGAACAGCGCTTGATGGCTACCCACCATCCGTTCACCATGCCAAACCCTGACGACATCCCTTTGCTCGACGAGCATCCGGAGCAAGTGCGCGCCAAGGCATACGACTTCGTATGCAACGGTATCGAAGTAGGTGGCGGATCATTGCGTATCCACGACACCCAGTTGCAGGAGAAGATGTTCGAGGTGCTTGGGTTCACCCCAGAGCGCGCCGAGGCTCAGTTTGGCTTCTTGATGAACGCCTTCAAATACGGAGCACCACCTCACGCAGGTCTTGCCTTCGGTCTCGACCGCTTCGTCAGCATCATGGCAGGTCTCGACAGCATTCGTGACTGCATCGCATTCCCAAAGAACAATTCGGGTCGTGACGTCATGCTCGATGCTCCGTCAGAGTTGGATCCAAAGCAGCTGGATGAATTGGAGATAAAGTTGGATTTAAAAGCATAATTATCTAAAATATAGGAGTTTAAGTGCCGCATTTGCTTGACCTACGTCAAAAAATGCGGCATTTCTCATTGCCGTCGGTTAGTTTTTTATAAAAAAACGCTAAAAAATCAAATTAAATTCGTAATTTTGTCCACGAATAAAAAGGGAGTTCACGACATGGCGTGCCCTCAACCTAGATCGTGGTAGAGTTTTAAATAATGACATGGGAAACTCCTAAATATTTAATAATTTACTTTTAACATGGTAGAAAAGAAAGCAACAACAAAGACTGCAGCCAAGAAGACTGCAACAAAGAAGGCTCCAGCAGCAAAGAAGACTACTGAGGCTAAGAAGACAACAGTAGCAAAGAAGGAAGAGACCATCTTCTTGAATGCAGAGAACGCCGGTTTCAGAGCAGGTGATGTATATCAGGCTTTGGCAGCAGCAGATCACGCTCTTTCTCTCGCAGAAGTAGCAAAGGCAGCTGAAATCTCTACAGAGGATGCTATCCTCGGTATTGGTTGGCTCCTCAAGGAAGGTAAGATTAAGGATGAGGACAACAAGGTTGCTCTCGCTTAAATGAAACCATAAATACAAGGAGCCGCGACACTCTTTTCGATGAGGATGCCGCGGTTTCTTTCTTTTTGTCTGTTGCTCTTTTTTATTATCTAAACATGAATTTTGACGATGAAATCTTAAAGGTCTTGACTTTGGCTGGCGACGATGGGCTGAAGACGGAAAAAATAGCCCGTCATGTGTTCAACGCCTGCAACACGATGTTCAATCCCTTGAATTACAAGGATGTTCATGGTTATGTCGCCCAATATCTTATCAAGAATTCCAAAGACCCACTTTCCATTGTTGAGAAAGGGGGCCGACATGGCGTGTATCGCCTCAACTTTCGGGCAAAGCTGGCGCAACAGTTGGTGTTGAAGTTTGGCTCCCATACAGAAGAGGGTGGGGCGGGCGATACTGGGAAGGCAGCAGGTGACGATGGCCCCGGAGAGCTTTCATTCTCCTTCTTCGATTGATTTTTTCGACTTTTGCGGAAAAAATAATGGGGGATTTCATGCTCGTGTTCGTACTATAAATAAATTTGATTAATAAAACAAACTAAAAACAACTATGGCTAGAAGATATTTATTAGGCTTTGATGTAGGTTCTAGTTCTGTAAAGGCATCTCTTACAGACGTTGACAGTGGTGAAATCGCAGCATCTGCTTTCTATCCCGACCATGAGGCTCCGATTATGGCGGTGAAGGCAGGATGGGCAGAGCAAGACCCACAGATGTGGTGGGACAACGCCAAATTGTCGTTGAAGAAGATCATGGCTGAGACGGGTGCCAAGGGCGAGGATATCCTTGCCATCGGTATCTCTTATCAGATGCACGGTCTTGTATGCGTGGATAAGAATCAGCAGGTGCTCCGTCCAAGTATTATCTGGTGTGACTCGCGTGCCGTTCCATACGGCGAAAAGGCATTCCACGAGTTGGGCGAGGACCTCTGCTTGCGCAACTTGCTCAACTCTCCTGGCAACTTTACAGCCTCCAAGCTGGCATGGGTCAAGGAGAACGAACCAGAGCTGTTCGACAAGATAGACAAAATCATGTTGCCAGGCGACTACCTGGCGATGAAACTCTCCGGCGAGGTGAAGACTACCATCAGCGGACTTTCCGAGGGTATGATGTGGGACTTCGCAGCCAAGAAGCCGGCCAAGTTCTTGCTCGACTACTTCGGTTTCGACGAGAGCATGATAGCCGACATAGTGCCTACCTTCTCCGTTCAAAGCGTGGTGAGCAAGGCTGCCGCGGAGGAACTTGGCTTGAAAGAAGGTACACCAATCTCATATAGAGCAGGCGACCAACCTAACAATGCTGTCAGCCTGAACGTGTTCAACCCTGGCGAAATCGCCAGTACCGCTGGAACTTCCGGCGTAGTATATGGTGTGCTGGGCGACGTGAACTACGACCCGAAGAGCCGTGTCAACACCTTTGCCCATGCCAACTACACGACCGAACTTGATCGTCTGGGCGTATTGCTCTGCATCAATGGCACAGGTATCTTGAATGCCTGGGTACATCGCAACGTGACACCAGACGTGAGCTATGCCGACATGAACGACTTGGCTGCCAGCGTGCCTATCGGCAGCGAGGGTGTGAAGATTATCCCGTTCGGCAACGGCGCAGAGCGTGTGTTGCAGAACAAGGAAGTGGGCTGCTCCATCAAGGGAGTCAACTTCAACAAGCACAACCGTGCCCACATCGTGCGCGCTGCCCAGGAGGGTATCGTGTTCAGTTTCTGCTACGGCATGGAAATCATGCAGCAGATGGGCATGAACATCAAGAAGATTCACGCAGGAAAGGCAAATATGTTCTTGAGTCCTCTCTTCCGCGACACGTTGGCTGGTGTCAGCGGCGCAACCATCGAGCTTTATGAGACCGACGGAAGTGCAGGTGCTGCCAAGGGCGCAGGTATCGGCGCAGGCATCTACAAGGATCACGACGAGGCGTTTGCCACCTTGAAGAAGTTGGCTGTCATCGAGCCAGACGAGGCTAACCGTGCCGCTTACCGTGAGGCATACGCAGCGTGGAAGCAGGAACTCAACCACTTGGCTTAAACCTTGTGGTGATAGAGAAGCACAACGCAGAATGGCAGGATTTGGCAACAAATCACACTATTTATAGGTTAAAATCAATAGGGCAAGGAAAAATCCTTGCCCTAAATTTGTTTTTTTAAAACATTTTATTTAACTTTGCATCATTATTACGTAAAAATAGAATGTTATGGCTAACAGGAATAATCATTTAGTCATCATGGCTGGCGGCGTAGGCAGTCGCTTTTGGCCTATGAGTACAGAAGACAAGCCTAAGCAGTTCATAGATGTCTTAGGCACAGGTCGTTCATTACTTCAACTCACTTTCGACCGTTTCGAAGGTGTGTGTTCCCCCGAGAATGTTTGGGTAGTTACTAACAAGAAATATGCAGCGCTCGTACATGAGCAGTTGCCGGAAATCCCCGAGGGAAACATTCTTCAGGAACCTTGCCGCCGCAACACGGCGCCATGTGTCGCCTATATCAGTTGGCGTATCAAGGAGAAAGACCCTCAAGCCAACATCGTAGTTTCTCCTTCCGACCATATCGTGACCAACGCCAACGAGTTCCGACGTGTCATCACTTCAGCCTTGAAATTTACGGGCGAGACCGACAGCATCGTTACTTTGGGCATGAAGCCTACCCGCCCCGAGACAGGCTATGGCTATATCCAAGGCGATTTGCGCACTGCGTCTGCACGCAACCGAGAGATATTCCGCGTTGACCAGTTCCGTGAAAAACCAGACTTGGAGACTGCCAAGGTATATGTGCAGGACCACAATTTCTTTTGGAACGCAGGAATCTTTGTCATGAGCGCAGCTACCATCGTCAATGCTTTCCGTGTATATCAGCCTGGCCTCGCCAAGATATTCGAGAATCTACGCAGTATCTATGGAACGGAGAAGGAGCAGGAGATGATAGATGCCCGCTATCCAGAATGCGAGAGCATTTCCATCGACTACGCCATCATGGAGAAAGCCGAGGAGATATTTGTGTTCCCAGCCGACTTCGGATGGAGCGACCTGGGCACCTGGGGTAGCCTTCTGGCTCAGTCGCACAAGGATGTGTATGGCAACGCTACCATAGGCAAGGACATCCAGATGATAGAGTCGAAGAACACGATTGTGCATGCCTTGAATGAGAAGAAAGTGGTCGTACAAGGCTTGGACGGGTATATCGTGGCAGAGGAGAATGGCACGCTCTTGATATGCAAAATGTCGGAAGAGCAACGCATCAAGCAATTCTCAGGGCTGAACTAATCGTCAACTCCTTACGCTTTAAAAATTAACTGAACAATAAAGCAGACGTACATCCATAAGTCATCGGATGTACGTCTGCTTTGTATTTGGACGTACGCAAGGTTTTGTTTTCACGCACGCCCAGTGTTATAATGTCCATCTACTTGCTCTTCTTCAATCCCTTGTAAACAAGGAATGCAACGATGATGACAGCCAGGCCAAGGATGATGTAACCTAGCTCGTGGCTATACTTCAAGGCTTGCTGATATACATCGTTGGTGGTCTTGTAGTCGGTGTAGGTATAGATACCCCAACCGATGAGAGCCAAGATCGTGTTCCATACGCCTGCTCCTATCGTGGTATATAGCAGGAACTTACTGACTTTCATGCCAGCCAGTCCAGCGGGAATGCTAATCAGTTGGCGCACGGCAGGAACCAAGCGGCCAAAGAATGTGGAAGCGGCTCCATGGTCACGGAAGAAACTCTCCGCTTTCTCCACGGCGGCACGGTCGATCAAGCACATGTGGCCGATGCGGCTATCTGCGAAACGATAGATGATGGGGCGCCCCAACCACTTGGCTATGTAGTAGTTGACGAGCGCACCAAGGTCGGCGCCTATTGTGGCGAACACGATGACCAAGACAAAGTTCAAGCCGCTGTCGGGGTCCATCGCCTTCCATGCAGCAGGAGGAACAACCACCTCTGACGGAAAAGGAATAAAGGAACTCTCTATCGCCATAAACAAAGTTACAACCCAATAATTGAGGTTGTCGAGAACCCAAAGGAAAAGATCTGCTGAATTCATATACGCTTCAATCTGTGTAAAGTTACTTGTTTATCTTTGCCCATGTATCTTTCAAGCCAACCGTCTTGTTGAAGATAAGATGGTCGGGAGTTGAGTCATAGTCGGGTGTATAATAACCGATGCGCTGGAACTGCAGATAGTCCAGTGGCTTCGCCGTCGCAAGGTATTTCTCCACATACGCCTTCTTCACCTGCAAGCTGTCAGGATTGATGAACTTGAGCATGTCTTGTGCGTCTATGCGGTCTTTGCCCTGCTCTTTGGAATAGGCAGAAACTTCATCACGAGGATTTTCCACCATCCACAGGCGGTCGTAGTTTCTTATCTCAGCCTCCAGACAGTGCTTGCAACTCACCCAGTGGATGGTCTTGCCCTTGATTTTCATGTTAGAGTTGGTCTCGCCCGTCTTGGTCTCGGGTATCACCTCTGCATAAACCTCGATGACATTGCCCTCCGCATCCTTCTTGCAGTAGTTCTCCTGCGGACAGCGGATGATATAGGAACTCTTCAGGCGTACTTCCTTGCCAGGGCCGAGACGGAAGAATTTCTTCGGCGCATCTTCCATAAAGTCGTCGCGCTCTATCCACAGTTCGCGGCTGAACTCTATCTCGTGTGTTCCGTCGGCCTCGTTCTCTGGGTTGTTTTGTACGGTGTATGTTTCGACAGCATCCTCCGGTATGTTGGTCAGCACCAGTTTCACAGGGTCGAGGACGGCACTCACACGCTTGGCGCGCTTGTTGAGGTCGTCACGTACAGCACTCTCAAAGAGCGACATCTGGTTGAGGGCGTCAAACTTGGTGTAACCTATCTTGTCGATAAAGGCGAGGATTCCTTCCGGACTGTAGCCACGGCGGCGGAAAGCACTGATGGTCGGCATACGGGGATCGTCCCAGCCATTCACGATACCTTCCTTTACCAGGATGAGAAGGTTGCGCTTCGACAAAAGGATATGGGTAAGGTTGAGCTTGTTGAACTCAGTCTGTCTTGGGCGGTTGTCATCCAGAGGCTTGTCGTTGCCTTCCACTTGCTTGGTCCAATCCACGAAGAGGTCATACAGAGGGCGGTGGCTCTCAAACTCCAAGGTACAGAGCGAGTGTGTAACGCCCTCCCAATAGTCGCACTGCCCGTGGGTAAAGTCGTACATCGGGTAAGCGTTCCATTTGTTGCCGGTACGCCAATGTGGAATGTTGAGAACACGATAGATGATAGGGTCGCGGAAGTGCATGTTGTCACTTGCCATGTCTATCTTGGCGCGCAGCACCATCTTGCCAGGCTCCATCTTGCCGGAGTTCATCTCCTCAAAGAGGCGAAGGCTTTCTTCTGCGGGGCGGTTGCGGAAAGGCGACTCTGTGCCGGGGGTTGTCGGCGTACCCTTTTGGGCGGCAATCAGCTCGGCCGACTGCTCATCTACGTAGGCTTTTCCTTCCTTGATGAGAGCCACGGCCAAATCCCACAACTTTTGGAAATAATCGGACGCATAGTAGATGTTGCCCCACTGGAATCCGAGCCATTCTATGTCGCGCTTGATAGCCTCTACGTATTCGGTGTCCTCCTTTTGAGGATTGGTGTCATCCATGCGCAAGTTGCAGACACCGCCGTATTTCTTGGCAATACCGAAATCGAGGGCGATGGCTTTGGCATGACCGATATGAAGATAACCATTAGGCTCTGGCGGGAAGCGGGTCTGGATTCGTCCGCCGTTCTTTCCCTCCTTGAGGTCTTCTTCTACAATTTGTTCAACGAAGGAGAGGCTTTTCTTCTCCTCGTTCAAGTTTTCTTCGTTAACTGCCATATCTTTAAAATGAGTTGTTTTGTTATTTTTGGTGCAAAGATACAAAGAATTTTGCGTATATCACACAATTTTTTACGAAATATGTTTTTAAACATTAAAATATATTTGCCTGTTGCACAAAAAAAAGGTATCTTTGCAAACGTTATCCTGAATACAATCTTTTTACCTTAAAAAGGAAACTAATACCTATCGAATGAATGCCCTCCACTGTGAAGCGGGGGGCGTTTCGTTTCCATTTACTTGATTCCTCGCTCGTTCAACGCCTTGCTGTACCGGGCGGCGTTCTGCAAGTGCTCCTGGTAAGTGCGGGCAAAATTGTGGGTGCCGCTGAAGTCTTCCTTGGCACACATGTAGAGATAATTGTGGTGCACATGGTTGAGCACGGCGTCGATGCCCGCCACTGACGGTATGCGGATCGGCCCTGGAGGAAGCCCGGTGTTCTTGTAGGTGTTGTACGGACTGTCGATGTGAAGGAGGTTGTTGTAGATTCTCTTCAACTCAAACTTCTTCCATGCGAACTTGATGGTAGGGTCTGCCTGCAGCGGCATTCCGTTAGGGTATTCTGCATTGCGGAGCATCAGGCGGTTGTAGTACATTCCCGCCACCATCGGCTTCTCGCCATTGTTGGCTGTCTCTTCATCCACGATGCTTGCCAATGTAATCACCTGGTTTGGGGTGAGGTTCATGTTCTTCGCCTTCTCCGTGCGCTCGAAGTTCCAGAACCTGTCGCTTTCCTTCTTCATTCTCTTGAAGAGATTATCCAAGGAAACATTCCAGTAGAGGTCGTAGGTGTTAGGGATAAACATGCAGGCGATGGTAGCTGTGTCGTAGCCATACTTCTCGCATGTCGCCTCGTCGCAGAGTGCCTTGCCGATGGTTGCGCTGTCAAGCATCAGGCGTTTGCCCAACTCGCCGGCGAGCTTGTCCAAGGTGCGGACAGAAGGAACTGTGAGGTTGACAGGCTCTTGCAAGCCATTCTTGAAATGCCGCCATATCTTGACGGCGCCATCTCCGGGATGGATGGCATAGCGGCCAGACCGGATGTGGTCGGCATAACTGGAGTGATGGGTCAGCGTGTGGAATGCTTGATAGGGAATTGTGTTGGCTATCGGCTTCACCTTATTATATACAGAGTCTATGTTGTCGTCTTCGTCAATATAGACATATTGGGTGTTGCTGCTTTTCGAGAATGATGAAAAGCCATACAGGTAAGCGATGCCTACCACTACCAGTAAGCAGGCGCCTGCGCCATAGATGTAGAGCTTAGAAGCTTTCTTTTTCATTGTGTATTGTATTTTTTCGGTGCAAAAGTACAGTAAATATACCAAACTGCCAAATCTCAGTGTTAAAAATAGGTTAAATTCTTTCGTGTAATGTTTCGCCGTGTCTGCTTTTTCATTACCTTTGCAAACAAAAAACGGCTATGACAAAGTTTGATTTCGATACTTATATATTCGACTTGGACGGCACCTTGCTCTCGACGCTCGACGACTTGGCCTCCAGTTGCAACTATGCCTTGCGCACCAACGGGATGCCTGAGCGCACGGTGGAGGAGGTGAGGATGTTTGTAGGCAATGGCGTCAAGATGTTGATGGAACGTGCCATCCCGGGCGGACAGAGCCATCCGCTGTTCGACAAGACTTACCAGGATTTCCGCCATCACTATATGCAGCATAATCTTGATACGACCCAACCTTACCCCGGGGTGCTGGAGATGTTGCAGAGCTTACGCTGCAGGGGTAAGAAGATAGCGGTGGTAAGCAACAAGTTTTATGCAGCAACCCAAGAGTTGTGCCGCCATTTCTTCGGTGGCTTGGTGGATGTGGCTATCGGAGAGCGCGAGGACATACGGAAGAAACCTGCGCCCGACACGGTGAACGAGGCGCTGCGCCAACTGAACACGGGAAAGGAAGTGGCTGTCTATATCGGCGACAGCGACGTGGATATCGACACCGCCAAAAACAGCGGCATGCCGTGCATCAGTGTGCTTTGGGGATTCCGCGACCATGACTTCTTGGTGGAGCATGGGGCGACCATCTTCGTGTCTTCGCCGCACGACCTGAAATGATACGGCAAAAGGCACTTCGGAGCATTCTCCATAAGTGCCTTTTGCCATATATTAATATAATGTATGTCTCTTGATGAAGTCGATGACAACATTCTTGTAGGATTCCGAGATAGGGATGCCGATGTCGCCGTAATAAAGCTTTGCCTTGTCGGTATAGTCGAACAAGTCGAAGTTGGCTATAAACGACCGGTGGATTCGCTTGAACTTTCTCTTTGGCAGGTGATCTTCCAACTGCCCCATGCTCATCAGCGTGATGACATTGTGCCTATTCACCATGTGGAACTTGACGTAATCCTTGACACCTTCCACAAACAGGATGTCATCGAAGTTGATGCGGATAGACTTGTATTCGCTCTTTACAAACATATAGCCGTCGCGGCGGATAGGGTCGGCCTCATCGATATCACGCATGTAGTTCTTGACTCTCTCGACACATGCTAGAAAATTCTGGAAACTGACGGGTTTCAACAGATAGTCGAAGCCACCCGACTTATAGCCGTCAATGGCATATTCACTGAACGCCGTGACGAAAACCACCCTCGTCTTCTTGGGTAAGATCTTGGCAAACTCCAATCCGCTGAGTTGGTGCATGCGAATGCCTAAAAACAACAAGTTGACGGTATTGTTCCTGACCGCCTTCATTGCATCCACAGCACTGGTGAACCCACCGATCAACTGGAGGTATGGTATCTTGTCCACATGTTCCTTCAAGGCATCTACAGCTTCTATATCATCATCAACAATAGCACAATTTATTATCATACGAATTTACTTATAAACTTCCAAATAATATTAATCTTTCCGTTTGGTAAACCAAAATTACCTTTACTACATTAGTCATAACGTAGTAAAGGTAAGAATATTGCCTGATAGACTACAAAATAACAGCTATTTTTTCATCTACGTGCCTTTTCCTGACTTATTCATATCTGATAGCCTCGATAGGGTCGAGTCGGGCGGCCTTCTTGGCTGGATACCATCCGAAGAAAACGCCAGTGAACGTACATACGGCAAAGCTCATGACGATGCTCCACGGTTCTATCTGTGTGGCGACATGCAAGAATTGTTGCAGCGACACGGATATGCCCACGCCCAATATCACTCCGATGACGCCACCCGTGACACTCAGCAAGATAGCTTCTATCAAGAACTGGTTGAGAATATCGATGCCTCTGGCTCCGACGCTCATGCGAAGTCCTATCTCGCGTGTACGCTCCGTCACGCTCACATACATGATGTTCATGATGCCGATACCACCTACAATCAGGGAGATGCCGGCCACACTGCCCAGCAGGATGGTGATGGTTGACATGGTGGAGTTCATCATACTTGAGATTTCTTCCTGCGACCGAATGCTGAAGTCATCCTCGTCTGCATCCTGGGTGTCGGTGGCGTCCTTCAACTTATGCGTTCTGCGGAGAATCTGCGTAATCTGGTCCTGGGCTGGCTGCGAAGCATCCTCCGTGATGGCGGAGCAGACAATCTCACTCAGGTAGGTTTGCGCCAAGATACGCTTCATGACGGTGGTGTATGGGGCCAGCACCAAATCGTCCTGGTCCATACCCATGCTGTTGTAACCTTTCTTCTTCAAGACACCGATGACACGGAACGGGATGCTGTTGAAGCGGACGACCCTTCCGATCGGGTCGCTTCCGTCGGGGAAGAGGTAATCGACCACCGTCTGGCCCAGGATACATACCTTTGCCGCTGCCTTGATGTCTGTATCTGTGAACATCTCGCCATCAGCTATCTTGAGCTGACGAATGGTCAAATAGTCTTGGTTTACACCGTAGATGCTGCTCTGTGTATTGTTGTTTCCATTGATCCACTGTCCACTGCTGCTCACCATGGGCGAAATGGCTGCTATGTAGTTGCATTCGTCCTTGATGGTCTGGTAGTCGGTCTGCTTGAGCGTCTCCATCGAAGAAGCGTCTTGTCGCACACCGCCTCGCATATCGGCGCCAGGGTGAATCATGATCATGTTGGAGCCCATCTCGGCGATGTTCGCCTTGATGCTGGCCTTGCTTCCCTGTCCGATGGCGAGCATCGTGATGACGGCGGCGATACCGATGATGATACCGAGTGCCGTGAGGAAGGACCGCATCTTGTTGGCTGAAATCGCACGGATGGCTATTTTGAAAAGATTCTGATAGTTCATCTTTCTTGTAGTAATGTTAAATGTTAAATGTTAAGTGTTAAGTGAAAACTTTGTTTGATATTGGATGCTATGTAATTTAACATTCAACATTTAACACTTAACATTGAAAACTTATTCGTCTGTATTCTCTGGCAACGCAGCCAAGCCCTCTGCCGCCGACAGGATATGGTCGTTGTAGGAGTCGCTGATGATATGTCCATCACGAAGCTCGATGTTGCGGCTGGAGTAGTTGGCGATGTCGGGGTTGTGGGTGACGAAGATGATGGTTCTGCCCTCGGCATGCAACTTCTGGAAGAGAACCAAGATCTCGAAGCTCGTACGGGTGTCGAGATTACCCGTAGCCTCGTCTGCCAGGATGACAGCGGGGTCGTTGACCAAGGCGCGGGCGATGGCGACACGCTGCATCTGTCCTCCAGACATCTGGTTGCTCTTATGGTAGAGGCGTTCTCCCAAGCCTACCGCCTTCAGAGCCTCGATGGCACGCTGCTTGCGCTCCTCGGGTCCTACGGCAGAGTTGTACATCAGTGGTAGCTCCACATTCTCCACGCTCGTCGTCTTAGGCAGGAGGTTGTAGTTCTGGAAGATGAAGCCTATCTTGCGATTGCGGAGAACCGCACGGTCGTTGCGTGACATGGTGCGCACGCTGACCCCATCGAGGTAATACTCTCCGCTGGAAGGGGTGTCCAGGCACCCCAACTGGTTGAGGAGGGTGGATTTGCCTGAGCCAGACTTACCCATGATGGTGACGAACTCTCCCTCGTAAATCTTGAAGCTCACGCCTTTGAGGGCATGTACTTCCTCGTCGCCGACGAGGAAGTTGCGCTTTACATTGTCGAGTTCGATAACCACCTTCTTATCCTCTGACGCGCGAGCGGCATTGGAGGACTGGGGATTATTTTTTGTATCTGTCATGTTGTGCTATTCTTTATTATTTTTTCTTAGCCTTTGGCCCCGGGCCGCTAATCAGTCCCTGGCTTTGTTCCTGCTCGCCCTCTTCCTCTTCCGAAGTGTTGACTACGATTTCCGTGACGATGCTTTGACCTTGCTTGATACCACCGACGATCTGAGTGTGGGTGGCATCGCTCTGACCGATGTTGACAGAGTGAGCGGTGAGAGTCTTGCCGTTGAGAGTCCAGACCTTGTTCTTGCCCTTGCAATCCACAATCTTCATGTCCTTGCCCACGGTCTCCTTGGTTGGGGTGAAGCGGAGAGCCTTGTTTGGAACGCTCAAGACACCAGCTTGCTCCTTGGTGAAGATGGTGACATTGGCGGTCAAGCCTGGCTTCAACTTGAGGTCGGCGTTTGGCGCACTGATGACAACTTCGTAAGTCACGACATTGTTGGTCGTGGTAGCCTCCAATCGAACTTGCTTTACTTCGCCTTCGAAAGTATCGTCAGGGTAAGCATCCACAGTGAATGTGACACGATTGCCTACGGTAACGCCACCTATATCAGCCTCATCTACATCGGCTACCACCTGCATGTTCTTCAAGTCTTTGGCGATGGTGAAGAGCTCTGGGGTGTTGAAGCTGGCAGCCACGGTCTGGCCTTCCTCCACACTCTTAGAGATGACAGTGCCGTCGATGGGAGAGGTGATAGTGGCATAGCCTAAGTTGGTCTGCGCCTTCTGCACACTTTCCTTGGAAGAAGCCACCTGCTCCTTTGCCTGGCGGTAGGCGAGCAGCGCATTCTCGTAATCGTCTGCACTGACAAGCCCCTTCTTGTAAAGAGTCTGGTAGCGATTCAGGTTGGCAGTCTGGTAGCTCAGATTGCTTTGTGCGCTGGCAAGATTTGCCTTGGATGTGTTCAACTCACTAATCAAGTTGGTCTTGTCCAATTCTGCGATGATCTGTCCTTTCTTGACAACCGAGTTGTAATCGACATAGAGCTTGTTGACGATACCACTCACCTGCGTACCGACGGTGACGCTGGTCACGGCCTCGATGGTACCCGTGGCAGTGATACTGTTCTGCAATGTGTGGGTCGCCACCTTCTCTTGCTTGAAGTCGATTTGTTCCTTCTCTTTTCCGCCAGAGAGTGCCCATGCCACTATGGCGACGATTACCACCGCAATCATGGCAATCCATACCTTACTAAAAACTTTCTTTTTCATATTCCCTTGTATTTCCTTATATTATCTTATTCCTTGTCTTTTCTGTCTCGAAATTTCCTTATATCCTTAGTCCTAGCCAAGAAGTTATTCTACCCGTCCGTTCTTGTAGAAGTTCAACATATTGATATTCAAGATGGTGAGGTATTTTGCCTGAAGTTCATTCTGCTGTGCTTTGAGGAGGTTGTCCTTGCCGGTACGCAGCTCGACGATGTTCTTCAAGCCTAACTTAAACTGCTCGCTCAGCAGATTGTAGGATGTCTGTGCGCTTTCGGTTGACACCTTGGCGGCCTTGAACTGGCTTTGGTTTGTATTGGCTTGCAACCAGTAGTTCTCGATAGTGGAGTAGAGCTTGGTCTGCTGGTCCTTGAGGTCAAGCATACTGCTTTGCTTTTGTATGTTGGCCTTGTTGATGGCAGTCTTGGTAGCACGGTTGTCAGTGATAGGAATGCTGATGCCGATGCCGCCGCCAACGCTAAAGTTTTGCTTTATCTGATTACCCCAACTCGTCTTGTTCATGGAAGTTGTGCTGGTGGAAACGCCTGCGTTCGCACTGATGGTTGGCATCTTGCCGGCTTTGGCGATGGCGATGTTGAGATTGCTCTGGTCGATCATGTTCTGATAGCTCTTAATCTCAGGACGGCTGTCGAGCGCAGAAGCATATACACCGTTGAGGGCAGGTATCTCCGCCAAGGCTTGTTTGTCGCTTGCAGATGGGATGGCCACATCGAAAGCCTCTTCTGACGTGATTTGCAACAGCTCCTTCAACTGACGCTTGAAGTTCTTGACATTGCTCTCCGCAGAAACGATGTTGTATTCATCTTGCGCTCTTTGCGCAGTGAGTTGGGCTAGGTCGGCCTGGCTCATCTTGCCTATCTTGACCATCTCCTTGCCACGCTCCTCGTTTTCAAGGCTAGACTTATAGCTTTCCTTGTTCACGTTGATAGCCTCTGTAGAGTAGCATATCTGAATATATAAGGTGGCGATTTGCTCTTGCAGAGCCTGCGCCTGTGTGGCAGAGTCAAGTGCGGCAGCCTCTGTCACGAGTTTGTTCAGCTTCACCTGGTTGTGGTTCTTGTTGCCATTCCAAATGGTATAGTTTCCCATGACAGAGTAAGAACCATTGTAATAAACCTTGTCAATAGATGACTTCGTATAGCCTTCGCTGCTGATGCCGCTAGCCACCCAAGGGGTATAGCTTATGCTTTGGTTGGTGTTGGCAGAGAGGGAAGGCAGCAAGGCTGCTTTCGACTGGAGGTAATCCTCGTTGGCACTGGCTTTCTTGAGCAGTGTCTTCTGAAGGGTGATGTTGTTTTCTAATGCGTAGTTGATACAGTCACTCAACGTCCATTGCTTCGCCTGCGCTCCAAATGGAATGCCTGCAATGAGCATGCTGACTAGCACCTTGCTTAATCTTGTATTCATATTATGATGTTTTATGTTGTTATCTCGTTGGATTTGCCTTTTAGACGATATTTTTTGAAAAAAAGTTTATTTGCCTTCTTTGCATTTAACAATCCTTTAGGAAAAGAAACATATTGTAGGGGCAAGATATCTCCGTTCCGCACTACAGAATGCACATTCGCAAGTTTGGAACGGAGATTTCTTTGTGGGATAAAAAGTTTTACATATAGTACCGAAGAACAGCAGAAAGCCCTATAGCGCAAAACTCTGTGCTATAGGGCTTTTCGGTCTATTTCTTCTCCCGCTCCTTGATGAAGCCATGGCGGTAAGCGAAGAGGAGTTCGCCTAGGTCGGCGATCTGCTTGCGAAGCTCAATGCCGATGTCGGTGTCGGCCACGAGCATACGGCGGTTCGACATCTCTACGATTTGGGTTGTGCTCTTGATGTCCGTCCCACGCTGGATGGCGTCCTCGGCACTGGTGAACGGCTCGTGCTGCACTAGCTGGAAACCTCGTGAGTGATATACCAAGGTGTAGCCTGCGATACCCGTCTCGTTGTGATAAGCCTTGGAGAAGCCGCCGTCTATCACCATCAGCTTGCCGTTTGCCTTGATAGGATTCTCACCCTTGATGGTGCGTACGGGCACGTGTCCGTTGATGATGTGCCGGTTTTCTCCCGTCACCCCGAAAGCATCGAGTATATGGTCTATCACTTCCTCGTTGTCTCTCAATTTGAAGTAATATCCCTTTTCCTCCTTGTGGGTTTCCTTGTCGTTGATGAAATAACGTTCAAATGTTGCCATCTTGCTCTTGTCGAACAGTGGACTGTCTGGTCCGCACCACAGGTAGAGGAAGTAGTCGATGGCGTGTCCTCTCTCCTCAGGGTCGGAGTCTGTTTGGAACGCCGCACGTATTTGCATGCCCGTATGGTGCATCAGTTCTCTGCCGCTGTATTTCTTGCCTGGGAATATTTCCACCTCGCGCAGGCTGCCGTCTTCGTTCAACGGACAAGAAGCATGGAAGAGGAGGTTGTTGTTGTAGATGCCATACATGCAACCGTGCTGGAGCATCACCCGGATGTGCTTGTGCAACTTCTCGCAGACAGCGAAGGAATGATGGAGTTTCTTGATCAGCTCCACTTCTTCGCCGGAGAGGGCGGAAGGATTCTCTGGGTTGATGGTAGGGAAGTGGCAGGAAGTCATCTGATAGCTTTTTCCGTCCAGCTGGATGGTTCCCTTGGCATAGTCGATGTGATCGAAGAGCCGTCGGTCATCCATCTTCCACTCAGGGTGCTTGGCTATGGTCTGGCTTTCTATCTTAAACTGTATTACGGCTATCGCCTTGTGCATCTGGGCTGTGAGCCTCAGCGACTTCTCGTCGAGCGCAGTGGCTCCACCACTGAGTTTCGGCAGGAACTCCTCGCATGGGTCGTCCTTGTAAGTGTCCATGGCGAAGGTTGCCAATGGCACCAGGTTGATGCCGTAGCCATCTTCCAGCGTTGCCAAGTTGGCATATCTGAGGCTGAGGCGTATCACATTGCAGAGGCAGGCGTCGTTTCCTGCCGCCGCTCCCATCCAGAGCACGTCGTGGTTGCCCCACTGCATATCCCAGCTGTGGTACCGCTTCATCGTGTCGAGGATGATATGCGCCCCCGGGCCGCGGTCGTAAATGTCACCCAGGATATGGAGGGAGTCTATCGCCAATCGCTGTATCACGGTGGCGATGGCTATGATGAAGTCGTCGGCCCTGCCCGTCGAGATGATGGTGTCCACGATGACATTCACGTATGCTGTCTTGTCGTGGTCTTCGGTGTGCTCGTGCAACAGTTCCTGTATAATGTAAGAGAAGTCGTTGGGCAACGACTTGCGCACTTTGGAGCGGGTGTATTTGCTCGACACGTCACGGCATACCGCCACCAACTGGTGGAGGGTGATATGGTACCAGTCGTCGATGTCGGTCTCGTTTTGCTTGACTAGTTCCAGTTTCTGAGCCGGATAGTAAATCAAGGAACACAGCTCGCGTTTCTCTGACTCACGGAGTGTGTTGCCGAAAAGTTCGTTGACTTTGCGCTTGATGTTTCCCGAGGCATTTTTGAGCACATGCAAGAATGCTTCATACTCGCCGTGTATGTCGGCGAGGAAGTGCTCTGTGCCCTTGGGCAAGTTGAGGATAGCTTGCAAGTTGATGATTTCCGTGCTAGCCTCTGCCACGGTCGGGAACGACTGTGACAGAAGCTGCAGGTATCTCATGTCCTTTTCTATCTCGTAATGTTTCATTCGTTGACAGTTAGTTTATGTTATTCTTAGTTTTGCTCCGTCTTCGTAAACTTATTCCATAGGGAACAAGCCGAAGAGTTCGGCGTCTATCTGGTCGGTGATCTGCCTGAAGTCCTCGGCACTTTCCTCGAAGTTGAGGTGGTCGCCATCTATGATGATGAGCTTGCCCTTGTAGTTCCTGATCCACTCCTCGTAGCGGTTGTTGAGTCCCTGCAGGTAGTCGATGCGTATGCTCTTCTCGAAGTTGCGCCCTCGGCGCTCGATGTGGCTCACGAGGGTAGGGATGCTGCTGCGGATGTAAATCATGAGGTCGGGGAGCTTCACCAAGCTTATCATGAGGTCGAAGAGGTCGGTGTAGTTGTCGAAGTCTCTGTCGCTCATCATGCCGATGTCGTGCAGGTTGGGGGCGAATATCTTGGCGTCCTCGAAGATGGTACGGTCTTGGATGATGGTGTCCGTGCACTTGGATATTTCCACTACGTCGTGGAACCGCTTGTTGAGGAAGTATATCTGGAGATTGAACGACCATCTTTCCATATCCTTGTAGTAGTCGGCGAGATATGGATTGTTATCGACCGGCTCGAAGTTTGGCTTCCAGCCATATCGTTTGCTGAGTAGTTTGGTGAGCGTGGTCTTGCCACTGCCTATGTTTCCTGCTATTGCTATATGCATTTCTTTGTAATGTTGAGTGTTGAATGTTGAGTTGGTTCTCGGTGCCAGAAGGGGGAGTCGAACTCAGTTTAATCCTCCTTGGAGAAGAGACCGAAGAGCTGGGCGTCTATCTTGTCGATGATTTCGCCGAACTCCTTGGGGTTGTGCTCGAAGTCGATGTTATCGACATCTACCACGAGTACCTTCCCCTTGTATTTGTCGGTTACAAACTCCTCGTAGAGTGTGTTGATCCCCTGGAGATAGTCGAGCGGAATCTGCTGTTCGTACTCCCTGCCTCGTTTTTGGATGTTCTTGACGAGATGCGGAACCGACGATCGGAGATAAATCATCAGCTCTGGTTTTTCCACGACAGCCATCATGGAGTCGAAGAGTCCCATGTAGGTGTCGAAATCCCTTTCATCCATGTAGCCCATCTTTCGGTTGTTGGCCACAAAGACATACACACCCTCGAAGATGCTGCGGTCTTGTATGATGGTCTCCTCGCTCTTCTGGATATCGAGAAGGTTCTTGAAGCGTTGTTTCAGATAAAACACTTCCATGTTGAGCACCCATCGAGGGATGTTCTTGTAGTAATCGTCGAGGTAGGGATTCTTCTCCACTGGCTCCAGGTTCTTCTTCCATCCGTAATGCTTTGACAGCATGTTGGTGAGCGTGGTCTTCCCGCTGCCGATATTGCCTGCTATTGCTATATACATTATTTATATTTATGTGAATTGTTCTATAAACTGGTCTTCCGTGATGATGGCTATTCCCAGTTGATGAGCTTTCTTGTTCTTGGTGCTCTGCGACTCTGCGTCATTGTTGATGAGGTAGTTGGTGCTCTTGCTCACGCTTCCCGTCACCTTGCCTCCCTGACTCTCTATGTACGCCTTCAGCTCGTTGCGGTTCTTGTAATGGTGCACGTCGCCTGTGATGACGAAGGTTTGCCCTTGGCACTTGGAGCCTACTTCGCCTTGCTCCTCCTCTTTCACCTCCAGCTCGTCGAGCAATCTCATCACGCGGCCGTAGTTCTTGTCGTCATGGAACCATGCGACGAACTTCGCGCTCTTCTCCGGCCCGATGCCGTCGATGCTGGCAAACTCGTCATCGAAGAGCGAGGTACGGGCAGCCTCTATCAGTTCTTTCACTTGGTATTTGCCAAGGAGTCGCTTGGCTACGTCGCCTCCGCAAAGCGGGATGTTGAGGGCGTAGAGCAGATGCCTGCCGTCTGTTTTGCGGCTTTTCTCGATGCTCTCCAACAGGTTGGTGACCGACTTCTTACCAAATCCCTCGAAAGTGGTTATCCGGTAGGCGTGTTCTTGCAGATGGAAGAAATCGGCATACTCCTTGATCCATCCCTCGTTGATGAACGTGGAGACGGTCTGTTCGGATATGCCGTCTATGTTGATGCCTTCCTTGCTCACAAAACGAGTAAACTTTTTCAGTTGCTTGGCCGTACAGTCGAGGTTGGTGCAATGCAATGTCTTGGTGCCGCTCTCGCTTTCCGTGATCTGTGAGGGTGCGCCGCAGACAGGACATTCGTCAGGAATCGTCAGCACGCCTATTTTCTCCGTTATCTTGATGATTTTTGGAATAATCTTGTTCGCCTTGATGACCTGTAGTTTGGTACCCTTGCCGCCGATGCCCAGTCGTTCACACTCGCTGATGTTGCAGAGGGAAGCACGGCGGACGGTCGTTCCCTCCAGTTCGACGGGTTGGAAGACAGCCACCGGCGATATGGTGTTGGCCGCACACGACCATTCGATATGGTCGAGCATGGTGTCGGCATGTTCGTCTTGCCACTTGAAGGCATAGCCTGCTCTTGTGGCATGGTGGCCCGTGACGGATCCTGTCGCAGCAAACGCCGTGTCATCGTATGTGATGACGAGGCCGTCCACGGGATATGGATTGGTCTTGTCGGTTACTTTCTTTGTGAAGCCGTCGATGTCTTGCTGTATGCTTTCCAAGGTAGGGTGGGATATACATTGCCGCTCGACGGTATGGAATCCCATCCCGTCGAGGTAGCCCATGCGGTCGCCCCACGATGGGATGTCCCGATCAGTATGAACCAAGGTAAACGGAATCCATTGGATGCGGCGCTGCTTGACCTCGTCCACGTCTTTCAGCGTCAAGGAGCCAGAGGCAAGATTGCGAGGGTTGGCGTAGTCGCCTTCCGTCTCTATCAGGAACCGCTCGAAATCTTCGTAGGAAATAACGGCCTCGCCGCGTATCACGAGATGCCCTTTCTCGGGTATCTGCTTGAGGACGCCATTGATGGCTGGTGCGAGGTGCGTGATGTTTGTGCCAATGTGCCCATTGCCACGGGTTACAATCTTGGTGAGCTTGCCATTGTCGTAGGTGACGACCAGCGTCAGTCCGTCGAGTTTCCAAGACATCCAGATGGCCTTGCCGTCGGCCCATTTCGCCAACTCGCTTACCTGCTTGGTCTTTGCGAGCGAAAGGGCGGCAAACTCATGGGCTTCCTTCTGGCCGCTGATGGTATCTTCGGAAACCTTGTTGGTAGGCGAGTCGGGCAAGATGACACCCGTTTCTTCTTCCAGGTTTTTCAGCTGGTCGAACAGAGAATCCCACTCGTAGTCGGTCATCAGCTCGCCCTTGCCGTTATAATATGCTTCAGAAGCGCGGTTGAGTTCCTCAACCCATTGCTTCATCAAGGAAATCTTTTCTTCCATAGATATTGGTTTAATTTTATGCAAAGATAATGCAAATAATCCATACCACCAAATCTGTACTCAAGAAAATGGAAGAAAGTAATTAAAATGTCATTCTTAGTGGTTCTTTCCCTCCTCCATGTTAAGGGTGACGTACTCAAAGGCGACACGTTTGCCGTGGCGCCCATAATCTACGACTCCACAATAGCAGAATCCCATGGAAGCCAGGAGATGCACCATCTTGAAGTTCTTGACGTGCGTGTCGAGCTTGATGCTTGGCACACACTCTACCTCACACAAGCTCTTTACTTTCTTGATGAAAGTCTGCGCCAATCCCTCTCTCTGGTATTCTGGCAGAGTGGCAAAGCGATGAATGACGTAATAGTTGCCTTGGGTCTGCCATTTTCCTTGCAAAGCCTCATATTGCGGCTCTCCATTCAAGATGACTGCACCATATACGACTGCCTTTCCGTCAATGGTAATCACACGAGCCACACCATTGTTGATGTCATCGAGGATGTCGTCTTCCGACGGGTATCCTTCCGACCATTGGTGCAGTCCTGAATCTATCATCTGTTGGCGAGCCTTATTGACGATTTCTACGCAGCCGTCATAATCTCGCAAGGTTGCAGCTCTGAAGTTTAAATATGTTGTATCCATCTATCTATCTTATTGTATTATGGCTTCTTATTGTTATTTGAGTGCAAAATTAACAAAAAAAAACGAAAGTATATAGAAAACGGAGAAAAAATAGCAATTTTACGCTACTTTTTCTCCGTTATAGCCTCTTTTTAGGGCATTTTACCAGGCTTTCCGCCTGCTTTTGCCCTTGTCATGCTGAAATCGGCTTAGTCCCAGAGGCATTTGTCCAACTCTGCGCAGATGGCTTCCTTCTGTAGATGCTGACCGATGAAGACGATCTTGATCATGCGGTCGCCCACTTCCGGGTCCCACTCCTTGCGAAGTTGCTCCTCGCGGGCGAGAAGGTCGTCCAGTTGGTCCTTTGGCATGGTGGCAAGCCATTGGCCTGCCTGCTTTACGGTCTTTTGTTTGCCTGCCTGCTCGAAGACGTAGCACATGTCCTTTTCGTCGGCAAAGTAGCAGATGCCCTTGGCGCGAACCACGTCGCGAGGCCATTTCCGTGCCACGAACTCGTCAAACAGTCCTAGGTCAAACGGCTTGCGGCTGTAATATACGAATGTTCCAATGCCATATTCCTCAGCCTCGCCTTCCTCGTGGTCATGATCGTGGTGATGGTGATGGTGATGGTGATGCTCGTGCTCCTCGTGGTCGTGGTCATCATGTTCGTCATCATCCTCATCGTCGTCATGATGATGGTGGTGGTGGTCATGCTCTTCTTCCTCTTCTTCCTCTTCTTCGTGCTTGCCGTTGCGCTCGGCCTCGATTTCCTGAATCCAGCCAGCCGAGGTTGCCACGGTGTTCCAGTCAAACTTGTGGGTACCTACTATCTTGTCCAGTTCTACGTCGCCATAGTTGCACTCGAAGATTTCGGCCTTTGGCTGGATGGCGCGGATGATGTGCTTCAGTTTGTCCAGCTCGCCAGGCTCCACCTCGGCGGCCTTGTTGAGCAGGATGATGTTGCAGAACTCGATTTGCTGGATGACGAGCGACGCCAAGTCTTCCTCGTCGATGTCATCCTTCATGAGGTCGTCGCCATTGGCAAACTCGTCTTTCATGCGGAGTGCGTCAACTACGGTCACGATGCTGTCCAGTCGGAGCACGCCGTTCTTGATGTACTCGGGGCCGAGGGAAGGGATGGAGCAGATGGTCTGGGCGATAGGCGCAGGCTCGCAGATGCCGCTAGCCTCGATGACGATGTAGTCGAACTTCTTCATATCGACAATCTCCTTCAGTTGCTCCACGAGGTCCATCTTCAACGTGCAGCAGATGCAACCGTTCTGCAAAGCGACGAGAGAGTCGTCCTTCTTGCCTACGACGCCGCCTTTCTCTATCAGCGCCGCATCTATGTTGACTTCGCCGATGTCGTTGACGATAACAGCGAACTTAATACCTTTTTTGTTTGCCAAAATCTTGTTGAGCAAGGTGGTTTTCCCACTGCCAAGATACCCTGTGAGCAACAGCACAGGAACTTCTTTTGTATTCATATTGCAATCTTGTTTTGTCCTTGTTATTTTCTATAGCCGTCAAGACCCTTGTTCAGGAAGTCGAGATAAGCCGACACGTCTTCCTTGAAACTGAAGGAAGCGGTAAGAGGGTTGCCCTCGTTATCTACTGCCACATAGAAAGGCTGTGCGTTGGCACCGAACTTGCTTGCCTGCAAGTAGCTCCACTTGTCGCCTACGGTGCGCAAGGTGCGCTTCTCGCCGTTGAATGTCACCTCCATCGGTTCTGGAAGAGGAGTCTTGTCATCCACATAGAGTGAAATCAAGACATAATCCTTGGTCAACTTGTCTGCCACCGAAGGGTCTGTCCAAACAGAAGCCTCCATCTTGCGGCAGTTGACGCAACCGAAACCGGTGAAGTCTATCAACACAGGTTTGCCCGAAGCCTTCGCAGCGGCCATACCCAACTCGTAGTCCTTGTATGCAGGTTCCACCGTCTTGGTGTTCAGGTTGAAATCCTGGGTATTCACAGGAGGGGCGAATGCGCTGACTGCCTTGCAAGGTGCGCCCCAGAGACCTGGAACCATATAGATGGCAAAAGCCAGCGAGCAGAGACCCAGCATGATGCAAGGCACAGGCATTGGCTTGTCGATGTCACCACCGATGGCATCCACCTGGAACTTCAACTTGCCGATGAGGTAGAGCCCCAAGGCTCCGAAGATGACAATCCAGAGAGAGAGGAACACCTCGCGGTCCATGATGTGCCATCCATACGCCAAGTCGGCTACGGAAAGGAACTTCAATGAGAACGCCAACTCGACGAAACCGAGCACGATCTTGATGGTCTCCATCCAGGAACCCGACTTAGGAGCCGACTTCAACCATGATGGGAACAAGGCGAAGAGGGTAAATGGCAATGCCAGGGCAAGCGCAAAACCAAACATGCCGACCGTTGGAGCCAACCAGTCGCCTGAGGTCACGGTCTGCACCAACAAGAGTCCGATGATAGGCGCGGTGCAAGAGAAGGATACCAATACCAAGGTGAACGCCATCAGGAAGATGGAAATCAGACCCGTGGTGCTGGAAGCCTTGTTGTCAACGGCGTTTCCCCAGCGGTCCGGCAACTTGATCTCAAACCATCCGAAGAAAGAGAAGGCGAAGACTGCCAGCAGCAAGAAGAGGATGATGTTGAACACGGCGCTTGTAGAAAGTTCGTTCAACTTGCTCGGGCCGAAGATGGCCGTGATAATCAGACCGAGTCCGAGGTAGATGACAACGATAGACAAGCCGTATGTGATAGCGTCGCGGATGCCTTTCTTCTTGTCGTCCTTGGCACGCTTCAAGAAGAAGCTGACGGTCATAGGGATGATAGGCCAGATACATGGCATTACCAAGGCGAGAAGACCGCCGACAAGTCCCATGATAAATATGTAGAAAAGAGAGTGGTTGGCGATGTCGCTGGTGCCCCCGAAAGCCTGCAGCTCCTTTACGACGGGTTTCCAAAGAGAAGGCTCGTCGAGAGATGCCTTGGCGGCTGCAAGTGCGGCTGAATCTACTGCCTGGGTGGTGTCCACCTCCTGGCCCAGGGCAGCCAACTTAGCGAGAGAGTCGGCCTTTGCCTTCGCCAAGGCGGCAGGGTCTTGCTTGGCTTCGTCTTTCGCTTTCTCCTCCTTGGCGGCCTTAGCCTCTACAGCCGGGGATTTACCCGCGCCCTTGAAGGCCGCTTCGCTGGGAGGCATGCAGTTTTGGTCGTTGCAAGCGCCATATTCCACATATACGTCGATATTATAGTCGGGTTTGGTAAACTTAATCTTCTGCACGAAGGTCACGCTCCCCTCGAAGTAGCGAAGCTTCATGCCGAAGAGATTGTCAAACTTAGAAATCTCATGTCCCCGTGGTTGCAAGGAGCCAACAGCTTCTGCGCCATCCATCTTGTTGACATTGAACGACGCGGAGATAGGGCCATCGCCACCTAGTCCCGTAGAGTAAACGTGCCACCCTGGCTGAATCTTGCCAGAGAAGACGATTTCAGCTTCAGCCGTACCATTCGTCTTCAGTGAACTCGTAAATTTCACAGGATTCATCATCTGAGCCTGTGCAAACAGTACAGCCAAGAGCAGCTGCAAAATTACCAATGTTCTTTTCATTTTATTTGATGTTATATTTGATTTTGTTTGCAAAGTTACTATAAATTGTCGATAATAACGCATAAAATCTCACTTTTTCAAGTCTCCATGCCGTTTGCGGTTGCTTTTTATATCTATAATTACGTTTTCACCACACTTTTCGGGTACTCGCAGGCTGGCAATTTAAGAGTATTTAATGCTTTCGGTCTCGTAGTTTTTACGCCTTTGCAGTGACAAACTGAATGTGAAAGCCTATTAACTATGTGCAAAGTATTTGAAATAACACTTGGCAGGACCGCTGCCGCTTGGCTGTTTGCGTTTTTATTTATACCTTTGCACTGTTTGGGTTTTCCACACCTATTTTTATATATAATGAAGATAAAGATGAATATGAAGAAGATTCTATTTTTTACGTTGCTCCTCCTGGCGGCATTGCAGGTTTCCGCTCACGATTTCCTGAGACCCGTCAAGGACGAGATTCCTGGCGGCTACAACTTCTGGGTATATACTCCTGTTGATTATTTTTATTCCCAAGAGCAGACTCCTGTCATCATTTTCCTGCATGGCGCAAGTCTCTGCGGACGAAACTTGGACAAGGTGAGGCGATACGGTCCCCTGGACGCCATCGTCAAGGGGCGTGACATTGATGCCTTGACCATCGTGCCGCAAAACCCTGGCGGAGCTTGGAACCCCAAGAAAATCATAGATGTCCTGGACTGGGTCAAGCAGCATTATGCTTGCGACACAACCCGTGTCTATGTGCTTGGTATGAGCTTGGGCGGTTATGGAACGATGGATGTATGCGGCACTTACCCCGACCGCATCGCCGCGGGAATGGCTCTTTGCGGTGGAAGTTCCCTGAAGGATGTGAGTGGATTGGGCAAGCTGCCTTTCTGGATTATCCATGGCACGGCGGACAGGGCTGTGCCTATCAAACAGTCGAAGGTGGTGGTCGAAAAACTTCAGCAGGGTGGAAACGACTCGCGTCTCATCTATGATTGGTGGCAAGGTGCCAACCATGGCACGCCCGCCCGTGTGTTTTACCTAAAGAAGACGTACGAATGGCTGTTCTCTCATAGTTTGGTAGATCCCGACCGCACTACCAACCGTTCGATAGCTATTGGTATGGATGACTTGCGAAAGGCATACAACGACGTCAATCGCAACGTGCCGTCCCCTGAGTTGATAGACGGCCCCAGCGTTATCAAGGGCGACGGGAATGAATATTAGTTTCGGAAGCAGGAAAGTAGGGGAAGTTAGAGGGAAGTTATCGCTCTCTGCGAGAGCGATAACTTCCCTCTAACTCCTTTTAACTTCCATTCTTTCGGAAATTCCGAAAGTAGAATAACTCCCCCGGTCTTCTATTTATAGTTTTTGAAGGAATCTGTCAGCTTCGATAGCAGCCTTGGCACCAGAGCCAGCGGCCACGACACCTTGGCGATATACAGGGTCGGCCACGTCGCCGGCGGCAAACACGCCCGGGATGTTGGTGCTGGCTGTACCCGGAACGACCTTGATGAAGCCTTGCTCGTCCAATTCTATATAATCCTTGAACAGCTCCGTGTTAGGCTTGTGGCCAATGGCCAGGAAGAAACCGTCGATCGCAATGTCAAACTTCTCCTCGTCGGCCTCGCCCTTACGCTTGACAAGATGCGCGCCCTCTACGCCATTCTCGCCAAAGAGCCCCAAGGTATTGGTCTCGAAAAGAATCTCGATGTTTTCCTTCTCCTTGACACGCTGCTGCATGATCTCGGCGGCACGGAGATATGGTTTTCTGACAATCATATAAACCTTCTTTGCCAAACCTGCAAGATACATGGCCTCCTCGCATGCAGTGTCGCCACCGCCTACGACTGCCACCGTACGCTTGCGGTAGAAGAAACCGTCACAGGTGGCACAGGCGGAAACACCTTGTCCGCGATATTTCTCCTCGTCGGCAAGACCGAGGTACTTGGCCGACGCACCCGTCGCAATGATGACGGTGTCTGCCTCTATCTCGTTGCCGTCCTCGTCGGTGAGGCGGAAAGGACGATTGCTGAAATCCACCTTTGCGATGCTTCCGTCACGAAGGTCGGCGCCGAAACGCTCTGCCTGCTCGCGCAAGTCCATCATCATCTGGTTGCCATCCACGCCATTGGGATAGCCAGGGAAGTTCTCCACGATTGTGGTGGTGGTCAGCTGCCCTCCAATTTGCATACCGGCATAGAGAACAGGCTTCAAGTCTGCTCTTCCTGCATAAATAGCGGCAGTGTAACCTGCTGGGCCACTACCAATAATCAAAGTCTTTACTTTTTCCATCGGCTTTTTTAATGTTGTTGGATGCAAAGGTACATTTTATCGCCAACATGGCAAAACATTTGCACTTTTTTTTACCAAAGCAAGCAATAATTGTTCGATTTCTTTCTTGGTCTCGAATATTTTCATTACCTTTGCAGCCTAGTAATGATTATAACAAACGAAGATATAGATGAACAGCATCAAGAAAATCGTACTCACTGGCGGCCCTTGTGCTGGCAAGACTACCGCGCTTGTCAAGGTGATCGAACATTTCTCTAGCCTTGGATACAAGGTGTTCACCATCCCCGAGGTGCCAACCATGTTCACCCAGGCGGGTATGAACTACCTTACTTCCAACAAGAAGTTCTTCTTTGAGGGCGAGAAAGCTACGCTCCAGACCCAGCTCCACCTGGAAGACTGTTTCTACGAAATGGCAAAGACGCTGGAGCAGCCAGTCCTTATCGTTTGCGACCGTGGCGTGATGGACATCTCCGCTTACCTCTCGCCAGACCAGTGGCAGGAGATTATAGGCATGGCGGGATATACGCAGCCTCAACTTCGCGACGAGCGTTACGACGCAGTCTTGCATCTGGTTTCCGCGGCAGACGGCGCAGAGCAGTTTTATACGACGAGCAACAATGCGCAAAGGCTGGAGCAAGCCGACGAGAAAGGTTTGCAGATAGCTCGCGAACTGGACAAGCGTGTCATCGAGGCATGGACGGGGCATCCTCATCTGAGAGTCATCAACAACCATGAGGACTTCGACAACAAGTTGAACCGCGTGCTCAAGGAAATCTCCAATGTGCTGGGCATTCCGCAGCCCATCGAGGAAGAGCGCAAATACATCGTCAAGTTGGTGGGCGAGGTGCCTAACAGCATAGACAGCGACATCGTTCAGACCTATCTGGCTGGCGAACCAAATTGCGAGATACGTTTGCGCAAGCGTCGCTTTGAGGAGAAGGAAGTGTATGTGCACACCACCAAGAAGCGCATCTCCGACAAGGAGCAGATAGAGACAGAACGCCAAATCAACCAGAATCTCTACGAGTCGCTTCTTCAGCAAGCCGACCCTTATCGCATGACGATACGCAAGCATCGCAAGAGCTTCATCTGGAAGGGACAGTATTTTGAGCTGGATGCCTTCGAGGCCCCTGTCAACGGTTTGATGATCTTGGAGACCAAGGGAGTGGCCCGACAGGAGAGCGTGAAGTTCCCTCCGTTCATCCAGGTGGTGGAAGACATCACAGGCAATACCAATTATTATAATTACAACATTGCCTTGAAGAGATAAAGGAAATTTATGCTTGGGCAACCAAGCACGAACAGAAACAACTATAAAAAGCAATTCAAATATCATGCATTGGTTTTTAGACACACGACGTTGTGAAACGTTATGTGAAACTCGATTTCCACTGCGGTTTATGCCGCAGTGGTTTTTTTTCTGCTATTTTGCGACCTTTTGCGTAAAATACCCCTCTCAGCTCATTTTCCCTTCCATATTTTTTGCCATTCTACATTTTCTTTGTACCTTTGCCGCCGCAATTGGTACTCTGCCTTGCCATGCCGCCCTAGGCATGCGTCATAGCGTAGGGTTTAAAAGGGAATCGGGTGAGAAGCCCGAGCAGTCCCGCTGCTGTAAACGTCTATCCTCCATTTTCGCTTGGAGGGCGAGCAAGCCCAAGGGTCACTGACATTTTTTCGGGAAGACCGCTTGCTCTGGGTCGCACCCTATATATATGATAAGGTGAAGACGGGATGTAAGTCAGAAGACCTGCCGTTGCCTCTACTCGTCGGTAGCCCGGGCTGTCAAATGCCCATGAGGATGAACTGGACGGGAAGATGATGCCTTCGAGCCCCGTGGGATGGACTTCGAGGACGAATCATATAATTTTTTGGTTGGATGAGAAGATTCTTAGGTGGATTATTGTGCATGTGTGTAACGACGGGTTACGCACAGCAGGTTGGTACTATCCATCGGGACACGATGGCCATTGGCGAAGTCGTGGTAGTGGGAGAGAAACCTCATTACCTGACCCCCAGCCAGACCATATCGGGGAAAACCTTGCAAAACCTCTCTACCACGTCTGTGGCCGATGCCCTGAAGTATTTTTCCGGGGTACAAATCAAGGACTATGGCGGACTGGGAGGCTTGAAGACCGTCAACGTGCGTTCGCTCGGCTCGCAGCATGTCGGTGTGTATCTCGATGGAATCCGTATCACGAATGTGCAGAATGGACAGGTGGATTTGGGCAAGTATTCTTTGTCCAACATGGAGTCTGTGTCCCTATACAACGCGAACAAAAACGAACGGTTGCAGTCGGCTTCCGAATATGCTTCTGCCGCCACCGTCTATATGCAGACGAAGAGACCCACTGGCACAAAGGCCATGGTGGAGTACGGCAATGGCTCTTTCGGGCTGGAGAAGGTCAAGGGATATTTCTCTTTGAAAGACCATTTCTTCCTAGACGCCGAATATCAGCATACGGACGGCGACTACAAGTTCCGCTTTCGGTCGGCATCAGAAGACACGATAGGCGTGCGCCATAATTCCGACATCTCGTTCTATCGCCTGGAGGCGGCAGGATTCTACAAAGACTTCTCGCTCCATGCCTATTATTACAATTCGGAACGGGGACTGCCAGGGCCTGTGGTGCGCAGGTTGTCCGACCAATGGGATTCCACCGACCGCCAATGGGACCAGAATTTCTTTACGCAGGCTTCCTACAAGAAGCTGTGGACGCACTTCGGACTGATGGCTAACCTGAAATATGCGTTTGACTATCTGCATTATCTCCAAGACCCTTCCACCAATGCTGCCACGATGTATTGCAACAATCATTATACGCAGCAAGACCTATATGGGTCGGTGGCAGGATCTTTCACCTCACGTTACCTCTCGGTGACGGCAAGCACCGACTTGCGATGGAGCGACCTCAACTGCGATGTGTACCGTTTCAACTACGTATATCGCATCGACTCCAAGTCGCTGGTCTCGCTGATTGGGTCTTATAGGGGGGTGGAGGCAAACGTGGCGTTGCTCTACACCCATGTCCAGGACCACACCGTGGGCCAGGCAGGAGCGTTGAAAAGGTTTACCCCCATGTTCCTCATGTCGTATAAGCGGAAGGACTGGATTTTCCGTGCGTTTCACAAGCGCATCTTCCGTGCGCCCACGCTCAACGACCTGTATTACACGCTCGTGGGCAACACGAAGCTGAAGCCGGAATATACGTCGCAGTGGGATGCCGGCATCGACTACAGGGGCAAATGCTTCCATTTTGCAGTGGATGGATATTATAATGTGATAGAAGACAAGATAGTGGCGATACCGATGAAGTGCCAGTTCCGATGGTCGATGGTCAACTTCGGGGAGGTGCGCTCACACGGCTTGTCTTTCTCCGGGGGCTACGGCCGAGAGTGGGGGAAGTTCTCTTTGTCGGCCAACGCCAACTATACGTACCAGATAGACAGAGACTATTCCGTGCCCTCCGACCCAGAGTACAAGAACTATATACCATATTCGCCGATGCACTCGGGTTCTGCCATCCTCGACTTGGGGTACGACTCTTACAGTCTTTGCATCTCGTACTTATACACTGGCGAGCGATTCGCCTTGGTGTCCAACAATGCCGACGATTTGCTGGGAGAGTGGCAGACGGTCGATTTGAAACTCAACAAGAGGTTCTTCTTGGGCAGATACGCCCTGCAAGCCACCATCGAGTGCAACAACTTGACGGACTCCCGGCACGAGGTCGTAAAGCGATACCCGATGCCCGGCAGGAATTATAAGTTTACGGTAAAGTTTGAGCTATAGGAGGTGTTGTGATGAAGAAAAGATTTAGTACATTAAGATATGCAAGGATGCTCTCGCGGCTTCCCATGCTCTGTCTGGCATTGTCGCTGGCATTGGCTTCTTGTCGCATGGAGGTGAACGATGACATCGCCATCTCGCAACCGTCGAAGACTGACGACAAACTGCTTATTCTCTGCGAGGGCCTTTGGGGGATGGACAATTCCTGCATCAGTTATCTCGACCAAGGCGAACTGGTCAACAAGTGGTATCAGAAGCAGAATCCCAAGCAGCACCTCGGAGACACCGGCAACGACATCATACAGGTCAACGACACGCTGATAGCGATATCCGTGAACTGGTCGAACATCATCCAGTATATCTATCCAGACGGGAGGGCGATCGCAGCTACGGAGGACATCCCCAACAACCGCAAGTTGGCTACGGACGGCGAATATCTCTATTGCACTTCGTATGCCAACAGTGGCTATGTCGCCAAGGTGGATGTGCGCAACAAGCAGATTGTAGATACTTGCCACGTAGGCTACGAGCCCGAGGGGATAGCTTATTACAGAGGGCGGTTGTTTGTCGCCAACACGGGTGGGTATTCTTTTCAGGAAAACCATGACTATGAGACTACCGTCTCGGTGATAGACGCCCAGACGATGAAAGAGCTGAAGCGCATCGACACGGGCTGCATCAACCTATATGGCAAGATGTCGCAGTGCGGGCAGTTCATTTGCATCAATTCCGCAGGCGACTACTACGATGTGACACCCAAGACGATAGTGATCAATATGGAGAGCGAGGAGTTTAAGGTCTTCGACTTCCCTGCCACCTACAACTGCACCTTTGGCAGCAGGTTCTATACGATAGGTTCTGCCTACTCTTATAATACGGGGGAATACCAGTACTCGATGCACACCATCGACCTGCCGTCCTTGGAGGCGCACGAGGGGCTGTCGGAGTATGCGGAGGCGCAACCGCTTGTCGAGAAGATGCAGTCGCCATACGGCATCTATATATCGCCCTATTCCGGGCATCTCTATGTGTCGGACGCCCGCAGCTATGCCACCAATGGCTATGTGTATGAGTTTGACCGCCAAGGTGGCTTGCTCAACAAGTTTTATTTGGACGGTCTGAATCCCGCCCACTTCCTGGCACTCCCGTGATGCAGGCATGGTCGCTTCTCCAGCAGGGGGAGAGGATGAAGAAAGACAATAAGATAAAAACGCTCCCGCCAGGAGACTAGCGGGGGCTATGTTCAACAATAACGTTTGTAATTTATGAGAAAGTATTTACTTATGATGGCAATGCCTTTCTTGGCTCTGTCCGCTTTCGCCTCGGGCGACTCTTCGCTCAATGCGGTTTGCGTGCAGTTGAAGTCGGGCGATTGCAAGTATGTGGCTTTCACCGACAAACCTAAGATTGAGTCCAGGGGAACGCAAATTCATGTCGTTTCCCTGACTGACGACAAGGATTTGGCGTTGGCAAGCATGGACGAGGTGGATAAGATTATGGCGGTCAGCCATGATTTTTCCACCGATGGCATCAAGTCTGTTGCCGTTGACGGAAAGCACGTGGAGGAGATTTATAACATTGATGGTACCCGTGCCACCAGCATACAGCCGGGCAAGGTCTATATCATCAAGAGCAATGGTAAAACGAGAAAAGTAGTAAAGTAGAAATCGTATGAAAAAGATATTTGTTTCTTTGTTGATGGCAATGCCTGTCGTTGCCTCGGCACAGTCTGTGTTCACTGTAGAGTCTGATGGCAAGAAGTATTCCTTCCCTTTGGAGAGTACCACCATCACCCTGACCGACGAAGACCCTTACCAAGAGCCGGCGGCTCCTGAGTACAAGTCGTTCTTGAAGGCTCTCAACATCTTCGGCTCCAACACAGCCTTTGCGTTCAAGCCTATGCACCTGATAGCCGACAACGTATGGGCTTGCAACATCATGCCGTCCAAGACTTCGTTTAAGTTCCAGGGTTCCACCAACACGGGCGCCGACGTTTACTATGGCGCAGGATCAGAGACTACTGCCTCTGTATCTGGTGCGACCACCAAGGGCAGTGCCGCTTTCTTCGAGTTCAAGGATGACTACAAGCAGGATTCCGTGATGATTACCTTCGACGAGCGTACCGGTCAGTATGCCATCGTGGGCTTGGCTGCCGAGGCCAAGTACCATACCGTCGATTTCGAGGGCGAGAAGTGGAGCGCATTGATCGACTCTCCTGAGTATGGCGGTAAGATGCTCTATGGCGAAACTGGCATGGGCTTTACCGAGGACGAGGGCGTTTATGAGTGGACTGACGAGACTACCAGCTTGCACTCCAAGCTCAACTACGCATGGGGTTCATGGGCCTATTGGTCGGGCGGTGCCGCCGTCTCCAATTATCATTGCGACATAGCCGACGGTGGTTATGCTACACAACTTTCCATCCCTACCGACCTTGCCGCCCATTCCGGTTCCAATTTCCTGGTGACATACGGCTATAGCGACGGAAATGCGTTCAGCACCGATTCCCGCCCTGTCTTCGACTTCAAGGACGGCAAGGCACGCAAGTTCAAGGGCTTGTGGGTTACCAACAACAGTTACTTCCTCCACTCTCTGACCCAGGGTGACAGTTTCAACACTTCCGCTACCGACGCCACGTATATCGACGCCACGTTTGAGGGCTTTGATGCCAACGGCCTTTCGCAGGGCAAGGTGAGTTGCCGCATCCAGGACGGCAAGAAGTCTTTGACCTCCTGGAAATACGTCGATCTGTCTTTGCTCGGCGAGGTGACAACCTTGAAGGTCAACTTTGCTTTCTCTGAAGACCAGGGTGGCTCGTATGGCTTCAACGCCCCTGCCTACATCGCCATCGACGACGTTGAGATTTACGAGTAACATTCTAATTTCCGAAAACATTGAAAAGCTATAAATTCATATTAGCACTGTGTACGTCTGCGTTCGCCCTTTTGGGGCAGGCGCAGACACAGCAGGTAGAGGTACTGGAATACCATCCTGCGCCGGGGCAGTTTGTCAACACCTTGCCCAATGCGGATGGGACAACCACGCACGAGGAAATCTGCCGCCGCTGCGAAGAGCAGTTGAATAGCGACGGCTCCTTGGTTCACCTGGGCACTTACGGCGGTTATATCACCATGAAGTTCGACCATCCTGTCGAGAACAAGCATGGCTCCGACTTTCTGATACTTGGCAATGGCTTCTATGCCGCCTCCGATCCCGTCTATGGCAACAAGACCATAGGAGGATCCATCGAGCCGGGCATTGTCTATGTGGGCGTGGGCGACGACTTGTCTTCTGCGAAGTGGTATGAGTTGGCAGGCTCTGAATATTATACGACCGAGACCCACGACTTCCAAATTACTTACCACAAGCCGTCCGCCGAGTCGGGACCGCATTCGCTGTTTTCCTCTTCCTACGACGACTACATCAAGTGGGAATGTTCTTGGACTGGCCATGACGGAGTGCGTCGTGATTCCACCGGCTACCACATGAAGAATGTCTATCACCGCCAGACATACTGGCCGCTGTGGGAAGGCAAGGACGAACTGACGTTCAAGGGCGGACGTTTGCCCAACAACGCCATTGACCAAAGTGGCAAGGGAACCTATTGGGTGCAGTATCGCTATGCCAAGGATGCCTACGGATATGTTGACGCCTGCCAGGCACGAGACTCGCTCTATTCCTCGTTCGACATCGACTGGGCGGTGGATGACAACGGCGACCCGGTGGCTCTCGACCACATCGACTATATCCGTGTAGCGACGGGCATATTCCAGTATTGTGGCTGGCTGGGGGAGACTTCCACCGAGATCAACACCGTAGCCGACTTGCATCTCATAGAAGGCTACGATGCCAACCCCTACGCAATCACGCCCCGTCGGCGACCTACTACCGATATTTCCCGTCCGACGGTTCGCATTCCCGACGACGAGGCATATTATAATCTGATGGGCATGCGTGTGGAACATCTTGTGAGAGGCCAGATCTATATCCATCGGGGAAGGAAGGTCGTGTATTGACGAATCAAAAGATAATCTCCCTGTCGCGAGACAGCCGATTATATGAATCCAATCCATGGGGAATGCTCGTTTCGGCGGGCATTCCCCTATTTTATCTCCCCAAAAACTTGTCAGTCTCGGATATAAATTGTAACTTTGCCATCAAAATCAAAACATGGACAATATGAAGGTATTCAACACAGGTGGTCGTGTAATTTTAGGAAGGTAATATGAACAAGAAACTATATTTCGCATTTTTCTTCCTTTTCGCCTTGGTTCTGTCAGCATGCCAAGGTGGAAAGGTGACCGGTGGCGGCGAGGAGGGAGACACCCTCTCGCTGAAGTATTCGCAGCTCCTCACCTTGGTGGACTGCGACGGCTATACCGAGGCCATCATCGCCAACCCCTGGAAGGAGGGGGCGGAGCTGCACCGCTACGTCTTGATTCCCAAGGGTGAGGAGGGGGACGAGACGGCACGGATGTTGCAGAAACGCAGGGATGCCAAGAGCGGGTTGGGGCGGAACGCCGACATCATCCGCACGCCGATTGCGAGCAGCGTCATCTCAACGGCTCCCCACTGCCAGCTCCTCTACGAACTGGGCTGCCAGGATGCCATCACGGGTGTCTTCGACCTCGACTACATCAACATCCCCGACATACAGAAACGTGCTGCCTCCATGAGAGGCAAGGAGGTGAAGGGCAAGCCCTCCAACCATGCCATCGTCGATTGTGGGTCCAGCATGCAACCTACCATCGAGCGCGTCATTGCCCTACATCCCGAAGCAGTGCTGGTTTCTCCTTTCGAGAACAGCGGTGGCTACGGCAAACTTGACAAACTAGGCGTTCCCCTCATCGAGGCTGCCGACTACATGGAGACTTCGCCGCTGGGGCGTTCCGAGTGGATTCGATTCTACGGACTGCTTTTTGGACGTGTAGAACGAAGAGTGAAGAGTGAAGAATTCAATAGCCCTGTTGGCAATGGTAAGGCTGACTCCCTTTTTACGGCAATCGAAAAGGAGTATTTATCGCTAAAGGATGAGGCTGCCAAGATGCCCCAGGGGTTGTCGGTGCTGACCGAGCGAAAGACGGGCGGCGTATGGTATGTGCCGGGCGGGCGGAGCACCGTAGGCGTTCTCTTGCATGATGCCCATGCTGGTTATGCGTTTGCAGGCGATACGCACAACGGCAGTCTTGCGATGAACCCGGAACAGGTCGTCGCCAGGGGAAACGAGATTGAGGTTTGGGCGTTCAAGTATCTTGGAGGGAAGCCCCTGAGCCGTCCCGACCTGCTGCAGGAATACCCTGGCTACAAGTTGCTCCGTGCCTTTGCCAATAGGAATATCTACGAGTGCGACACCCAGGCGACACCTTATTTCGAGACGGCAAGTTTCCATCCCGAGGTGTTGCTCCGGGAGTTCATCATCCTCTCTCATCCGAATGTGAAAGGGTTGGGAAGCCTGAGGTTCTACCAAAAGCTGTCAATCCCGGACAATCTCTAGCGCATACAGAATAAAGGGGCACGCCAATATGCTGGCGTGCCCCTTTCGCTAGGTGTGCTTACATGCAACTACTGATGCCGATGGCGGCGCCAAGAGCTGTCAGCACTGTAATCAAAAACTGGATGATTTTCTGCCAAAGTTCCTTTTTCATAGTATTTGTCGCTTGTTAAGGTTAGTACTCGCCGCCGCTGCTTTCACCACCTCCTGCGGTTGTGCCGCCAGCATCAGTCGTGCCGCTCGTCTTGTCCTCGCTGCCGCTGGTATCCGTCTTGTCCTCGTCAGTGTCCTCCACGTCGTTGGTGTCTTCAGAGGTGACGGTCTTCACCACCTTGCCGTTGCGGTCGTAGCAAGTGATGCTGACAGGAGTCTCGGCGAGTTCCTTCTTGATGTCGGTGCTAGGAGTGAAGATGACATGGCGGCTGGTGATGAGTGTCGCCTTCACGTCAGCCACATTGTCCACCGACTTGGACCGCACGCCGAATCGCATCGTGCCGAGCCCCGGTATAGGGATGGAGTGACCTTCTGTCGCCCATGTCTTCACCACCTCTCCATAGGCGTTGACGGCGGCACGCATGGCTGGCTTGGGCATGCCGGCGTTGAGGGCGGCTTGCTCGATTACCTTCTCCTGTCCCAGCTGGCCGTAGAGTTCCGGCTGCATGACGTAGGCATAGTGTGCCTCCTTTGATTTGTCGAAAGCGATGTTTCGTTCGATAGCTTTTACTTTGATTCCCATAGTATTGTAATGAGTTAAGTGAATGTGTTAGTCGGGGGCAGTTTGCCGTCCGACGTCATCTCGATGTGTGTCTTTCACGCTAGGTACCTTGTGTGTGTTTCTCTTAATGACAATGCAAAGATACAACATTTTCGGGCGAAATGCAAGAGTTGTCCGGCAGTTCGCCCGAAAAAATGGGATGGCAGCCGCCGCGTGCCTATATATAATAAGGTGGGAACGCCACGGCAGGCCACTTACTTGACTATCCAGTCTTCGATGTTGCCTTTCTCCGAGTCGAAGTTGATGCCGACGTTGGTGATGGGCTTGCCGCTCAAGGCGAAACGCTCGTTGTACTCGTTGAGTTCTATCTGCCTCATCGCCGTGTCTACGCTCTTGTCGAGTTTCAGCTCCATCACGTAGAGGTCGGTTTGGGTCAGCAACACTATATCGACGCGACCCTTGGGGGTGTGTACCTCCACATCGACCACGAAGTTGGTGAGCAGGGTGAAGATGATGTAGAGCATTTGCTGGTAATGCCCCTCATAATGCGTGTTGTCACAATAGGGCACGGTGCCGAGGAAGGTCTGCAAGAGGCGCAAGGCTCCGTCCATGTCACGGCGGTTGATGAGCACCGACATACGGGCTATCGCCACATCGCCGTTCTCGGCATACTGCCCCTCCAGATAGTTGGGCAGGAGACTCTCGAAGAGCCCCACCTTGATTTCCTTGTTCGGGATGTCGAGGGTGTAGAGCTGACTCAGGGGGTCATAGCCCTTGATGGTGATGTAGCCGCTCTGGTAGAGCAGGGGAGTGAGCGTCTTCATGTTTTCCGTGGGCGCGTCGAACGCCGTGGAGCGGGCGTAGGTGGCCCTCAGGTCGGTGGGCACGACGTTGAACTTGCGCATCATGTTGAGCAGGTAGGTAGGGGTGCCCGAAGAGAACCAAAAGGCTTCAAGCTTGCCTTTCGCAAAACAGTTTAACAGGCTGTAGGGGTTGAACATATCGGGGGAATTGGCGGAGAAGTGGTAGCCGTCGTAGTACTCCTTCAACTTTGCGATGGTGTCGTCCTTGCTTAGCTCCAGTTTTTGCGCCAACTCTCCGATGTCCTCCGACATGTGGGTGATCAATTCTTCCTTGGATATGCCGCAGATGCCTGCATATTCATCATCCATCGACACGTTGGTGATATTGTTCAGCTCGCTGAAGATGCTTACCTGTGAGAACTTGGTGATGCCTGTGAGGAAGACGAAGCGGAGGTATTCCTCATATTTTTTCAGGGGGCTGTAGAAGTTGCGCATCACGTTGCGAAGCTCGTCCAGCTTGCCCTGGTCGTGGGCCACGTCCAGCAGCGGTGCGTCATACTCGTCGATGAGCACGACCACCTGTCTGCCCATCTTCTTGTACAGGTGCAATATCAAGTCCTTGAAGCGCAGGTTGGGAGCCTTGTCCTTGCCTGTCACTCCCAGCAAGTCCTCCTGCTCCTCCAGCATGTCGCAGAGGTAGTCCACGAGTTCGTCCTTCTCCATGTGCTTTCCGCCGCTCATGTCGAGGCGAATCACGGGATATTGCGTCCATTCCGTCTCCATCTTCTCAATGGCAAGCCCCTCGAAGAGTTGCTTCTTGCCTGAGAAATAGCTGTCGAAGGTGGAGACGAGGAGCGACTTGCCGAAACGGCGTGGCCGCCCCAGGAAGAAATGCTTACCGCCAGCGTGAGTCA
Source organism: Waltera intestinalis (assembly GCA_963628185.1). Taxonomy (GTDB): domain Bacteria; phylum Bacteroidota; class Bacteroidia; order Bacteroidales; family Bacteroidaceae; genus Prevotella. Next base: position 46,284 of record CAVGEN010000016.1, read on the forward strand.
TGCGATAGATGTATTCCGTCTTGTCTATATACAGTTTGTTTGCTCTGCGAATTTCAGAGAACGTCTGTATGCCTATAGGGTATAATTTTCGTACCATAGTAAATCCTCATTTTTGTCAAAACAGGCTTTGCGAATGCAATCTTTGCCATTCCGACGGCAAAGTTACGAATAATATCACATAACTCCAAATATAAAGGAGTCAAAGTTCATACTCTATGATGTGTCTGGCAATATATTCTGCCATTTTCACGGGGACGGCATTACCGATGGCTTGTTCTATTGCGGACTTGGAGCCAACGAATTGAAACTCTTTGGGAAAAGTCTGTATATAGCTTCTCTCTTTTGTTGTCAAGATGCGAACTTTGGTCAAGTCTGTGGTCTTGTCTGCCGAATGGGGTTTGTAGTTGTTTGGAATGGGGCGGTTCACACTTCTTATCGTACAACAAGGTTCATCTACCGAAAATATTCCTCTTCTGGAATAGTTCCGCGGATGCATATAGTAATATTCGGTGTCCAACTGGTCGCGCTTGAAGTATTCTCTTACAGTCGTTCTGTCTTTGGACAAGTCACCTAGTAAACTAGTCAGCAGAAAGTCATCTTGTTCTCCCAGCTTACCGATGACAAAGTATCTTTTTCTCATCTGTGGAACTCCCATGTAACTGGCGTCCCAAACGTGCTTGGTTATCCCATACCCACACTTTCTGAACGTTCTTAAGACCTCAAGGAATATCGGTGATTTCTCGATGTTATACACATTCTCCATGACAAACCAATCTGGCTTGACCTGTGCTATGATTTGGCAGAATATGCGGGTAAGATTGGCTCTTTTCCCGGTGAAGTTTCTTTTGCCAGCTATGGAGAAATCCTGGCATGGAGGGCCACCAATGATGATGTCGGGGTTCTGCTTCCTTATTTCTTCAGCAACATCTTCTTGGGCTAAATCTTTTTTATATATAGGATGTCCAAAGTTACATTTGTAAATATCTATGGCAGCTTGCCAGTTGTCGTAAGCAGCAATGACATCGAAGCCTGCATTTTGAAAACCTAGACTCATCCCACCGCATCCTGCGAACAAGTCAATCAACTTCTTTCCCATCTATATATTCTTTAATGCAATTAGCAATGTATTCTGCCATTTTCACGGGTACTGCGTTTCCGATGGCTTGGTTCAAGTTTGTTTTGCTTCCTTCCCAGACAAAGTCTTTTGGAAAGGTCTGCACCCAGCTCCGTTCTTGGTATGTCAGCGACCTAATGTCTTGTGTCAGTGCGACAGGGTCTGCGGGATGTCCTTTGTAACCTTTTGGCACAGGGCGATCTACGCCCCGAATGGTCATGGACGGCTCGTCGATGGAATATATGCCGCGGCGCGCATACGAGGTGGGCACTCTGAAATAATACTCAAAGCCTAGCGTGTCACCGAAATACTCACGCATAGTCATGCTCTTTTCGCTTTGGTTGCGCAAGAATATGTCTTTAATGGCATTGTCTGTACCATGCAGCTCCCCGAAGGTAATGTACCTCTTGCGCTTTTGCGGTACGCCGCATTTGCTGGCATCCAATACGAGTTGGGTAAGCCCATAGCCAGCCTCTTTGAATATCTTGTTGACAACAGGCAGCGTTTTGCTCTTTTCTATGACTGCGACATTTTCCATGAGGAAAAACTTAGGCTTGATTTGCTCTACGATATGTGCGTAGGAGATGGTCAGGGCTGCCCTTCCACGCGACTCGTCACGGTGCCCGGCAGTAGAGTAGTCCTGGCATGGTGGCCCGCCTATGATGATGTCCGGCTGCAAACTTCTGAAGTCGGTCAAGTCCGACAAGTCCGACAAGTCTCGCTTGCGGGCTGGGTGTTTGAAATTCTTGGAATAGATATTCAGTGCGACATCCCACCAGTCGAAAGCCCCTACAATGTTGTAGCCAGCGTTCTGGAAGCCAAGCGAAAGACCACCACAGCCGCAGAATAGGTCGATAACGTTATAATCTTTGATGTTCATTTTTTCTGTTTGAGTTTTTTGTAAAGTTGAAGCAACTCCTTAATCGTGTCATTTTCTGACATATTTGCAGAATATCCATACGCTTCACGTACGGCTAGGTCGTTCTTGATGTGTGCCTCTCTTAAATCTTCTGGCATCGTGTTGATGTCGTAGAGGTCTTTCAAGGAGCAATTTGGATATTTAGCTCGTATGCCGAGTATTGCCTTTGCTGTCTTTTCTATCTTGCCTTTTTGCTTGTCGGTAGGGGAAGGCCAGGGGAAGTTGTTGAAGACAATGTCTGTGCTATAACGCGGACGATAATCCTTGTAGCCGCATACGCCTTTGGTCCAGACCATATGGATGTAGCTCTGCAACACTCCGAAGTGATACAAAGTGGCGTTAGGCATGAGCTTTACGAGATTGCTGAATAGCTTATGTTTGGCAGACTCTGTAGTGACATATTCCATTGGAATGTATTCCCTGTTTTCGGAAGTGACTTCAGGAATGACCATGAAGTCGGTTTCAGGAATGTTGGTCACATGGAATCGGGTAGGGAAGTTGGCGAGTTTGCGTGTTCCCTCATCAGTGCTTTTGCTGCGAAATAGCCTCACCGCCTCTATTCTTTCCTTGCATAGAGGCATTTTATTTAGTTGAGATGGCGGGCAGTTTGCCAGCCACAAGAAATAGCGCCGGTTTCCTTTGATAAGTTCGTCGGCTCCATACCATTCCACGAAATATGTCCTGGATTCTGGTTGCGCCTTGACGAAAGCCTCCATTTCGTCAGGCTTGAACAAGAAGTGTCCTCCATCTATCGGTTTATTTCCTATCCCTGTAGTAGGAACGTCACAGATGGGAACTTTTGATGCCGTCACAAGAATCGTCTCTTCCTCACGAAGGTAAGGGCTGATGGTATTTACCATTTGCGGACTCTCGTCTTCAGAATAAAGAGTCTTGTCAGCGAAGTCTTGGGCTGCGAAACCAATAATCGTGCAATGCACTTGTGCTTTTTTCTTGGATTCGCTATTCCATACAAACGGGGCATAGGCATAAATGATATGGATGCCATACTTATGAGTGAGTGCGTCCCAGAGCAAGGAAACTTGCTCTCCTCGGGTGACATTGATAGTTGTAACAAAAGAAACCTTGATAGGTGTGTGCTGTATATAACGTGCCGCCTTGAAGAACCAACCCGAGACCAAGTCTAGGTTTCCTGGCCTGGCACAGTCATCCTTAATCGCAGAGAGCAAATCCGACTTTTGTTCAATGTCTCTGCTCTTTTTGCCTTTAAAGGGTGGATTCCCGATGATATAGCTCAGTTTTTGGGCGGGTATTGTCTGTTCCCACTCTTGTGTTAAGGCATTTGCTTTCTCTATGTGAGAATAGCTTCGCAGAGGAAGAAAGTTTAAGTCTTTCATGACGATATGCTCTGTTTTTTGCATCATTTGCGCCTCGGCAATCCACAAGGCTGCTTTGGCTACGGTAACGGCAAAGTCATTGATTTCCATTCCATAGAAATTCTCGATAGAGACTTTTATCGGACTAAGTTCACCTCCGAGGGTGCGATTTCCTCCCAAGAGGATTTCCAACACTTCATTTTCAAGTTGACGTAGCGACAAATATGTCTCTGTAAGAAAATTGCCAGAGCCGCATGCTGGGTCGAGGAATGTAAGGGCAGCTATTTCTTCTTGAAAGGAAACCATAGCTTTCTTACGCTCCTTGGCAACTTTGATTTGCATGACATGGCGGAGCTTTTTCTTTAAGCCGTTGAGAAACAAAGGGTCTATCACACGGTGTATGTTTTCCACAGACGTATAGTGCATACTTCCCTTTACTCTAGTCTCTGGATTCAGGGTGTCTTCAAAAAGTGCGCCAAAAATGGTAGGGGAAATACCACTCCAGTCAAATTCTGCACTGCATTTCACCAGCAACAAGTCTGCTATTTCTTCCGTAAACTTTGGTATTTCTATGTCGGTATCGGCAAATAGACCTCCGTTTACGTAGGGAAAAGCTGCCAATGCCTTGTCTTCGTATGGGTCTCTCTTTTCGTATGGTGTGTTCAGTATCTTGAATAACTCGATAAGACCTTTGCGCATTTGTTGAATCTTGAAAGAGCGCAGATACTCATAGAACATGCCGTGCTGCTCGCCAAACAATCCGCTGTCTTCTGCGAATAGGCAAAATACCAGTCTGACACACAATATGTTCAATGAGCGTTTGGCCATGGTCGTTTCTGGGTTCACATACCCTTTGCGGAACTCATCGTATAGCTTGCCGACCAGTTCGCCAGCCTTGATGGAGATTTCCTTTTCATGGCGTAACATGGAAGTAGTGTCATCTACCAGGAATCTTAGGAGATAGTACTCCCTTTCCAAATTTTCCAGAAGTATTTTGAAAGGCTCTTCGTTTGGGTGTTCCATATCATAGACAAGGAACGACTTAAAGTTGCTGGTGACGATCCATCTAGGACGCTTGGAATATTCCAGTCCTGTGGCGTAACGTTGCGCTTGCTCGAAAGGGGTGAGCTGCTCTTTGTCACTCTGCCGAGTGGCTTTGAGCAGGTCGGAGCTGGATGATTTTTGCTCTATGAGAACCTTGGTTGAAGGAATGTAGGCATCTATGAACTTTTGGCTTTTCAAGTGTATGGGCAATTCATACTGTATGAAGTTTGCTGGTACGGCTATTCCAAAGACATCATGCAGGAGCTGATTCCAAAAAGTTTGGCTTTCGCTTCTTTCGTGTCCTCTTCCTGTCCATGTCTTTACGAATAAATGTGCTGCCTGTTGCGTTTTGTTTGCCATATTCTCGTTTTCTCTTGACTGTCTGCAAAGTTACATATTTCTTTCAACAACACCAAATCTTTCTGCCCATTTTTGATTGGACAGAGTAAAAGATTATTCTAATTCCGGGAGTTTACTCGATTTTCCACTCCTCATATATTTCCATACGAGGAGCGACTTGCCGAAACGGCGCGGCCGCCCCAGGAAGAAATAGGTGCCGTCGGTATGTGTCATGCGATACACATTCCGACGGCAAAGTTACGAATAATATCCCATAACTCCAAATATAATCGCAAGAAAAAGCCTTCCGGCTATTCCGTCTCTTTCCCCTCCTGCTCGTCGAGGAAGTCGGTGAGGGCCTTGCGCATGTAGCCGCCCTTGTTGCGGAGGGCCTTGCCCTCGCGCTCCAGGCGGGCGGCAAACCACGTCTTGCGGCGGAAGAACTCGTCCAGCTCGGGCATCATCGTGTAGCGGATGCGCTGGCTCAACTGCTCCGCCACCTTCTCATCGACACCCCATACCACCTTGAGCACCACCTTGACGCGACCCTGGCAGGTGGTGAGGCGGCGGAGCTTCTCGCCCTCCGGGTGGTCGTCGTCGCGGTGGATGTAGGTGAAGAGCACGTTGTCTGCCCAGATGCCCTTGTTGGCTTCGTCGTTGTATATCGCCTTGTAGCGGAAGTGGATTTCGCAGGTGCCGTTCTCGTAAGCCTTCTTCATCTCCTTCACTGCGGGGTCCAGGAGGTTCTTCTTCACGTTGGCATAGCTGGGGTAGTTGCCCGTGGCACTGAATACTTGCGCGATGAACTCGGGTTTCAGTTTCTCGCCGTTGCGCGAGAAGTAGGCGTAGTAGAAACGGTAAGCCTGACGGGTGGCGAAATGAGCGAACGAGAAGTAGGTGGCGAGGTTGAGCCGGTGATAGCCCATGGCGATGCTGAGGTATCTGCGCAGCACGTCGAGCTTGATGTGCAGGACGGCGTAGTCGCGCTTGTTCTCTTTCTGGAACGAAACGGTGAAAAGCTGTGGAAACCAAGCATATTGAAAGGCTCTCGATGCGTTGTAGAAGGGGATGCCCACTTGCTTGCCTGCCATATCGGTGAGGCTGTGGCGAAGACGTGAGTAATGGGTCTTGTTCGACTCCAGCTTCGCCAGGGGGATGCGGCGGTGGCGCATCTGCTCGGCTGCCTCTTCTCGCGAGAAGATGAGTTGCTTCTCCTTCGCCTGAATGGTGATGGCGTCGCTGATGTCGCGCTGGCAGCACTTGAAAATGCGCAATAGGACGGTGTGTTCATAGACTGTGTAGGTGTGCAAGGTAAATGCTTGAACCCCGAACTCTAGGATAATAGATTGTTGTTGGTCTTCTTCCATTTCTTTTATTTTTAATTGTTCTTGTTATACAGGAAGAACGACGGCAAGAAAAGAGAAATGGCAGGATAACCGAAGGCTGCAAAGCACTTGAGCCGTTTAGGACTGAAGTTTGTGGAAAATTTGTAGCCTTTCTGAACTAACATCGAGCCAAACCTCAGTCCCCGCCATCATTCTTTTTGATTCAAAATGATGCAGACACTATTCGGTCTGGTCAGGATTATAGTTCTCGGTCTTCAGAGTTTTCCACGTCTCTGTTTGTAAGACTTTAGTTTTAATCCTAAACGTTGGCTAGCCGACCGTCTTCAAGGATTCCGCGGCACTTCCGCTTCTTCCTCTTGATGCCTTTGCCGATGGCATCCCAACGAAGAGTGCCACCACAAGGCTTTGTCAGCTTAGCGACCGCAAATATATAAAGATTTTTTGGAATAAGCAAGCTTTTTGCCGAAAAATTAGAAAAAAATAAATCGACCTGCACTCATGATTACCATATTCTCCTAGTTATAATACTCATAGTATATACATATTACGCTTGATGCGAAAAGTGCATAAGTGACTATTGGCTAACAAGATAGAGCAAAAGCACGTGCGATGGCGGCAACTATGCACCGATGAGAATCTCACAGAGGGAACGATTTCTTACCCTTCAGGGCAACTCTGCCGTGAGGAGTGGGAAAAACTGGAAACTGTCGCTGGAGCCGTCATACCGGGGGAGAGGGAACTTCGCCTGGCATAGTTACCCACGCCGCAGAATTGTTGGCTAATTGTTAAAATGCTTGGAGGCGCAACAAAAGTTTTGTATCTTTGCGATGTGTTCCGACAAGGGCGCATCTGTAAAACAAGATAAAGTTTTGTTGTCGTTTTTAGTGAGTTTGAAGAAAATCTATGCTATGAAAGACATGAAATTTGTTTACAACAAGTTTTCGGGAGTGGGGGAGCAGCGAGTGCCCCCTTACCCCACTTTCAAATCTGCGTCGGGTAGAAAAACTTTTTCCCTCGTGACGCAGAAAATTTTGCCTCCCGACGCAGTTCTTCCTGCATCACGGCGCAAACAAAGATGAATCGGAAATAATTTGACAAATATTGTTTAACCGCCCCTTTGCGGGGCATAAAACTTAAATTTAATGATGGAAAAACAGAACCAAGTAAACAGAACCATCAACATGATCGTTCTGCACTGCAGCGCCACCCGCTGCGACCGCGACTACACCGTACAGCAACTCTACCACGACCACGTGGAGGTGAACCACTGGCGATACATCGGCTACCACTTCTACATCCGCAAGGACGGCAGGGTGGAGGAGACCCGTCCGCTGGCCCGCATGGGTGCCCATGCCAAGGGCTTCAACGCCCACAGCATCGGCATCTGCTACGAGGGAGGACTCGACGAACGGGGGCTTCCCGCCGACACCCGAACTCCCGGGCAGATGGTGGCGATGAAACGGCTGGTGGTGCAGATGAAGCAGCAGTTTCCTACCATCAAGCAGGTGCTGGGGCATCGTGACTTGCCGGGAGTGCAGAAGACTTGTCCTTGCTTCGATGCCACCCGTCTTCAGTATCTTTTGCAGGTGAAAAGTGTGGAGGAGGTGAAGTGATGGAAATCATAATCAAGAGATTTGCCCGTCTGGGCAAGGCCTTGCATGGCAGGTTGTGGATAGACGGCGAACATGTGTGCGACACGTTGGAGAACGCCGGCCGCTGCCTTCCCCCGGGCAAGTACGGGTGGGTGCGGAGGAAGTCGCCCGGCGGCAAGTCCTCGGTGAGCTTTGTCGCCTGCAACGGTCCCCACGTGTTGCAGGGGTGCGAGGTGGCGGTAGGCGAGTGCCGTTACCTCGGCTTCCTCATCCACTGCCAGGAACACTACGTGCCGCTCATGGAGCGAGTGAGAAAGGCGACGGGTCGCCACAAAGCAATCACCGTCATCATCCGCGAGGATGATGACGGCGGTCGTGTTGACATTTATCCTTTATAAGCCAAGACATTATTCTGCAATCTCCTGCATGTTTTTCAGCTCCCATCCCTCAAACTGCATGATAATCTTGTGGAGGGTGGTGCCTTGGCGGAGTGCCTCCACCCGTGGGGCCTCGGCATACCGCTTGATTTGCTTCACGGCATCGTGCCACTGCTTCTCTGCCTTGGTAACCTTCTTGCCTTCGGTATCGGTCACCTCTTCGCTCCATTCCTTCTTGGAGAGCACCTTCAGTTCGATGATGTAGCTGTGCTTGCTGGCGTAGTGGGTGAGGTTAGGGAGGAGGAAGAAGTCGCAGTAGCCATGGCTCATCTCCAGCTCGGGGGCTGTGATGTAGTAGTTGTTCAAACTTAAATAAGCCATGAAGAAACCTTGCAGGTTGCGTTCTGCCTCAATGCCGTCACGCACCGACGAGATGTCGGCGTATGCCTTCGCCATGTGCCCCAGGGCATCTTCCCACTTGCCCTCGAATGCCATGTAGGTGAACTTGGTCTTCAGCTCCGCCAGGTTCACATACTTCTCCTCTTGGTATTGTGCCAAGAGATAGCCGTAGTATTGCTTGCGCACGTTGTTGTTGGGGATGCCGAGAATGAGCTGGTCGCCAAACGTGCCCTTGATGGTCAGCATGCCATAGTAGAAGAGCAGGCTGACGAATATCTCGGGGTCGGTCAAGGCCTTGGCTGGGAACGAGTCCATGATGTTGCCGTGGATCCCCCCTTTCTCGGCAATGGTCTTGATGACGCCCTTGCGGTCGCCGTCCAGCTGGTCAAGCTGCAACAGGTTCTCCATCTTGCCGTAGTCGGTCTTCGTGTTTGGGTCTATCATCTCTCTAGGAGGCTCTCCATCGTTAATGTAGTGACGTAGGTAATAGATTACCATGTCGCAGTTGAACACCTTGCTTTGCCTTCTCAAAGCAGCCTCTGAAAAACAATAGTTGTCGTACCATGGCTTCATGTCGTCGATCATCCACTCGACATCGCTGCCGGCTGGCAAAGCACCTACTTCCTTGTAATAGGTGAACATTTCCCTGACATCCTCCAGCGAGAAGCCCAGCATTTGGTTGAACTTATAGTTAGTGGAGATGCTCCATCCGATGTTGAATCCGCTCGTCACGTCATCCAGCGTAACAGGGCTCACGCCTGTCATGAAGATGCGCGAGAAGTTGCCCTTGAACTTCTTGAATACGTCGCGGTAGAAGCCGTTGGCGTGGGTGATGGCATGATACACCTCCTCGCCATGCACATTGAGTATCGTATTGGTGAAGTTGTCGTATTCGTCGATGATGAGGTAGAGGGAGAGGTTCTGCCGCTGTGTTTCTGCATTGATGAGGGTCAGTTTTCCCATCGCATCGCTTTCTGCATGAACTTGACCGATGAATTCCTTGGGATAGATGTCGCCGTACTTGTCCACGAAGTAATCGAAACACACTCCGCAATACATATCGAAGTTCTTCTCCAGACTGTCGATGTCGCCGCCCACCTGCGAGAAGTCGAGGTATAGTATCAGGAACTTGCCCTGCAGGTCGGTAGGGTGCTGACCTATCCACAGGTTGCCAAACAACTCCTGGAATTTCTCAGGTGTAGTCTTGCAGTCATAATATGCTCGGAGCATATTGGTGAACAGGCTCTTGCCGAAACGACGGGGGCGGATGAAGAACAGGTTGTCTGCCTGATTTTCCAAGTCTGGTATGAACTTCGTCTTATCGACATAATATAGATTTCGAGTGATTACACTTGCGAAATCAGAGACTCCGTAGGGTATTCCCTTGATCTTGTGTGGTGCCATGATTTTCTCCTTCTAAAACTTATGTGCACAAAATTACGGAAAATAATTGAAACTCGCAAATATTTCGGTGCGTTTTTGCGAAAAAACGGAAAGAGGACTGGAAGAACGAATCTCCCAGTCCTCTTAGGTTATATATTCAGAGAAAAAATCTCATTAGATCTGCTCGCTCCAGTCCTCCTGGCTCTTGCGAACGTAGGTCTGGTAGCGGAGCTTAGCCATCTTCTCTGCCTGAGAGAAGAGCTCGTCGGCCTCCTTAGGGAATGCCTTCTGTACAGAGAGGTAACGTACCTCACCGAGCAGGAAGTCGCGGAAGTTAGCCCAGTTAGGAGCCTTTGAGTCGAGCGTGAATGGGTTCTTGCCCTCGTCGGCCAACAGTGGGTTGTAACGCCACAAGTGCC
>CAVGEN010000017.1:0-24250 GCA_963628185.1 Waltera intestinalis
TCTCGCACCATTGCGATCTTATCTTGGTGGCAAAAGTACGACTTTCCTTCGACAATGCCAAATTTTTCGCTGCTTTTTTAGGCTCACCTATCACTTTTTTGTAGTTTTCCGCCTATGATTTCTTGAAAAATGACGCTAATTTCGCACAATTCGGGGGGAATCATTTAAGTTTTTTATTTTACTGGCTCATAATTCAAAAATTTTGTCTAAATTTGCAGTCATGAAACTACATATCTTCAATCCTGAGCACGACTTGGCGTTGGCCGCCAACCAAACAAACTATACGGCTCCCCATGCGGGAAGACTGTTGCGCAACGACTTGTCTTTTATCCCTGCTCTTTGGGCAGAGAAAGGCGATCTCGTCTTGGTAGATGACATCGATGACGCATACGACAAGATACGCCATCTTGGCGGCATTGCCGAGCGTCCTATATTTAATAAGGTGGAATTTATCACTCCTATACAGTTGCAGGAGGTGTTCCGCACGACAATGTCGGTAGATAGCGTACACCCCTGGGGGTGGAACAAGGCTCTCGTCACCAAGTTGAAGTCCATCGGATGCCCCGAGATCATGTTGCCGACTCCGCAGACGCTTGAGAAAATCCGTGAGGTGAGCAGCCGACAGTGGGCTGCCGCGCACCTGCAGACGGATGTCGATTACGTGGTATCGACGGATGCTTTGCGAGAGGCCATCCTGCAAAAGGGAAAAGCTGTGGTGAAGGCTCCCTGGAGCAGCAGTGGGCGAGGGGTGAGGTATGTTGCCACCGAGAAGGGGATGCGTCCTGCCGACAACACGTTGGTGGGCGGCTCAGACATGGAGGCTACCTTGAAGTGGGCAGCCAACATCATCAAGCACCAGGGGGGTGTCACCGTGGAGCCTTATTATAACAAGGTGAGAGACTTCGGCATGGAGTTCGAGGTGAGGGACGGCAAGGTGATATATAGAGGATTGTCGCTCTTCGAGACCATCAAGGGGGCTTACTCCGGCAACATCCTCGCCACGGAAGAAGAGAAGGAGGAGATGCTTGCCTGCCACGTGAGTCCCCAAGAGTTGGAGGCGATTCGCCAAAATATCATCGGGAAGATGGAGCCTGCCATCCGTAGTATATATAATGGGCCTTTCGGCATCGACATGATGATATGCTGCGACGGGGAGGGAAATACTTTCGTCAATCCATGTGTGGAACTGAACCTGCGCTGCACGATGGGGCATGTGGCTCTCGCCCTGGGGGTGTCGGAGAAAGCATCGCGCCACATCATGAGGGTCGATTACGACGGCAACCGCTATCACCTCAGGGTATTACCCGGCAAACCTTCGGAGAATGCGCCTATGCACTAAGACAGCTAGCGGCTCTCCTTCTAACAAAAGAGCAAACAAAACGACATAAATTTTTAAAAACAAACAACTTAAAGCATGAAATCTAAACTAATTCTTCTGATGCTGGCCTCAGCATCGCTTGGAGCTTTCGCCCAGTCGAACAAGGGGGCTTCGGCGAACGGTACGACTCCCTATGTGTCGAAGGTATGGAATCCCGACCTGGGCAACGGAATGTACAAGAATCCTGTCATCAACGCCGACTACTCCGACCCTGATGTCGTATGCGTGGGCGACGATTATTACATGACTGCCAGCAGTTTCAACTGCCTTCCGGGCTTGCCTATCCTCCACAGCAAGGACTTGGTGAACTGGGAAATCATCGGTCATGCCGTGACCAAGCTCCAGCCGGAGAGCGACTTCGACAAGCCTTCCCACGGCAATGGTGTGTGGGCTCCTTGCATCAGCTATCACAATGGCGAGTTCTATATCTACTGGGGCGACCCCGACTATGGTGTGTTCATGGTGAAGACCAAGGACCCCGCAGGCAAGTGGGACGACCCTGTGTGCGTGATTCCGGGCAAGGGCATGATCGACACCTCTCCACTTTGGGATGAAGACGGCAAGGTGTATCTCGTGAACGGCTGGGCGAACTCTCGCAACCGCTTCGCCTCAGTCATCACCGTTCGTGAGTTGAGTGCCGACGGAACGAAGGCTATCAGCGACCCCGTCATCGTGTTCGACGGCAATGGCACGGAATACCGCACTTGCGAGGGGCCTAAGTTCTACAAGCGCAACGGATGGTACTGGATCATGTTCCCTGCGGGCGGCGTTCCTACGGGTTTCCAAGTGGCAGCCCGAGCCAAGTCGCCTTACGGCCCATACGAATACAAGAAGGTGCTGGCTCAGGGCAAGAGCAGTATCAACGGACCTCACCAAGGCGGATGGGTTCACACGAAGTATGGCGAGGACTGGTTCATGCACTTCCAGGACAAGGAAGCCTACGGACGTGTGGTACACTTGCAGCCTGTGACTTGGAAGGACAACTGGCCTGTGATGGGCAAGGTGCCTGGCAAGGGCTATTGCGGCGAGCCATACGAGACCTACAAGATGCCGAAGGCGAGCACGCATGTCAACATGAACCCTGTGGAGAGCGACGAGTTTAATTCGCCTAAGTTGGGGCTGCAATGGCAGTGGCACGCCAACTACCAGCAGCAGTTTGGCATGCCGACCCCATGGGGTGTCTATCGCATCTACACCCACAAGAGTGACGAGGCCATCTGGCATACCCCCAACCTCTTGCTCCAGAAGACCCCTGCCGACAACTTCACGGCTACCGCCAAGCTGGAGTTGACCGCCAAGGACCAGAACCAGATGGGCGGCATTATCATGATGGGCTTGGACTATTCGGCCTTGGTAGTGAAGAGAGTGGGTGATGAGTTCCAGTTGCAACAGATTACCTGTCACAAGGCCGACAAGAACGGAGCGGAAGAGGTGAAGGTGCTGGCGACCCTGAAGCCTACTTCGGCTGACAAGATAGACTATCAGCCTGCCTTACACGAGACTGTCTATATGCGCATGGTAGTGAAGGCTGGAAAGGTAAATTTTGCCTACAGCAAGGACGGCAAGAGCTACAAGCAGGTGGGCGACGAGTTTACGATGCGCGAAGGCAAATGGATTGGAGCGAAGATTGGCATGGTGGCAAAGGAACCTGCCGGCAAGACCAACCGCGGCTGGATAGATGTCGACTGGTTTAGAGTAACCAAGTAAGCATGTTTTCCCGAAAAACACTAAGATAATCGAGTAGGGGGGCGACGTTGGCAACGTCGCCCCCTTACTTTAATATTCTCTGTTTGCAACAAGACAAGCCAACAAAGAACAAGCTGTTTCCAAAATATGTTCAGCGTCTTTCCCAAAGAGTAACCGTGCCCAAACTTCATCAACTTTGCGAGTTTTAGGCATTCGCAGGTCTAAAAATCCTTCATTCTTTACAGTTAGTAAGTTTCTTTTGTCTAATTCTGAAAGAGCATTGAAGTTAGGCACGTGGACTTTGGCATAGTCCTGCTTTTCCATTTTACGCAGCCCTCTGCGATTGTTGCCTAATATCTCGCATTCCAATTGGAAAAAGACCGTTGACATCCATGAAGTCAAAATTCTAGACCCATCTTCTGTAGATGGGATTATCAAGAAGTTGGTAGAGACGAACATGGGTACTGCGCTTCTATAAATACGCCCCAATCCTCTTATAGCGCGTGGAAGAAGAACAGAGTTGGCAGGTGATTGCGCCCGTGAATCTTTCTGCAAGATTGCCAAATAGTTTTCTTTGCTCTTTATATCCTGTCTTTGTTTCTTGCAATTTACCTTTTTCAGTTTGAGGTATTGGTTGATTACTTTTATGATGTCAGTTCTTTCCAAATTATCAACATTGAAGAAGAAAGAGTCACCCTCAGTAATTTCCTGCTTTTCCAGTTTGGCATTGACAAGTCCTATAGACAAATGTGTGTTGTATTTCTTGCGAATAAATGAGAGCAATGGCGAGTTGGATTTATGAAACAGCAAATCACTTCCTCCCTTATTTCCTACAGTGCCACGACTTATGGATTGGTAAATGCTATCTTCTAAGATAATCAACTTGCCTGTTGATCGAGCAAGTAATGATTGAAAAAAATCCGTAGATTCTCGTAAGATAGAGGTCGATAAAATTCTCCAACCATGCTGATTGTCTTGTTTCAGATAGTCACGTGACACTTCACAACCTTCCATGTCATCCTTGATGATGCATACTGCATCCTTAGGAAAGTCTTGTCTAAAGATTTCTTTGAATATGCTAATATCCACGTTGTTAATGCTTGCCGTAGAATTGAGATATTTTATGCTTGTAGGTTTGTTTCCTTTGATGCCAATTACGATAGATGTGTTTTGAGCGACATTGCTAAACAGATTCTCTTGTGGATAGCTGAATACAAGTTGTAAACCAAAATCATCCAAAAGCATTTCTCTCAATGCCACTGAAGCGACACCTCGGGTTGTCAGATGGCTACTTGGCAGAATTGCAGCCATAACGGTACCTTCTTCTGCCAAACAAGAAATAAGTTCGAGGAACACTCCTTCAAGCGGCATTTGCCCAACAAGAGTTTTTGGTTCTTCTTTTTTGATTTGACGGATTCTATTGTGCAAAATCGTTTTCTTTCCTATGCAGTTGCTACCTGTTGCAGCAAGATAAGGCGGATTCATCACGATATATTTCACACCATGAAAGAGTTTCTCATCCATATCAGCAACATTGAGTGCTGATAGCGTAATTGTATTCTGTTTGTTGATTTGGGAGGCGAACTTCAAGCCAAGTCTCAACGACAAGAGTTGAATGAGTTTGTCGTTTATGTCATTTGCCACAAGTTGCTTAGGTTGCAAACCGACAAATGTTTCTGAGGCAACAGAAAGAAGTGTTCCGCTACCGGCTGCAGGATCCATTATCTTTTGGGAATCTGTAATGCCTCCGCCCAAGCAGTTTGCTATTTCCATCATAGCCAAGGCTAGCTCGGGGTCTGTCGCAACCTCTCCCTCATGTTCGTGCCCATTGGATATAACTTTGTGCATGACATTGGCAAGTTCATCGGCGTCTCCATAAGTATTGCCTAGTTTGAAGAGTTGCTCTAGTAAACTCTTTTCTATGTGGATGTTTCTGTTTTCTTTAGAAATGTCAGGTATGCTAAATATGTCTTTAAAATTTACTTTTAGCCCTTCTTGGCAAATGAGGTTTAGCTTTCCTGCAAGTTGTGAAATGCTTTTCAAGTCCGTTCGCTTTATTCTGGCAAAAGAACCACGGATGTATTCGTAGAACAGGACGGCGATATCCTGTGCCCATTTATTAGGGTATGTCGCAAGGTCTGCCTCTATTTCTTTTGCGAATTTTGTAAAAGAAAGCAGATACTCACCGCTGTTCTTTATAATAACTTGAAGATAGTGGGCATATTGCTTGGATAAATCATCCAAAAAAACATTTTTAGTGCTTTCGGCAAAGTAGTGATTCTTCTGGATACCAGGAGATATGACTTGCTCATATACATTAGGACGATTCTTGTCATATTTGAAGAGACAAGAAACTTCCAGATTGGTCAATATGTAATAGGGGCTTTCCATTTCTAGGTTGCCCAACGCTTGTACATAACTCATGGCTTGATATTGATAGCGCATACTTTTTACGGCAGCAACCGTGCGCTTTACTTCTATCACACACAGTATTTTGTTGCTTTGTCTATTGGCAACAACTAAATCCATCTCTATATTTCCCACACGCCGATGATGTTGAACCTCGTATGTCAGCGAGAGGTTCAACAACTCTAGTGCTTGTTCCAATGCCTTTTGGCAAATGGGATGAAAGCACTCAACTTCCTTGTCAGTGTTGTTTATCCACATTTTGTCTGTCTTTTATATATATAATTTCAGTTGGTTTGCGAGCACTTCGGCAAGTCTTGGGGGAACAGCGTTGCCAACAATCAGGTTCTTGCCTTGCTTTGAAGTTGAGTCAAACTCATAGCCATCAGGAAAAGTTTGTAATCGCATAGCCTCGCGTAGCGTGATAATCCGATCATACTTATAATGAATGTTGCACCCCACGTTTGGACGGTTGAAATAGGTGTTGATGGTGTGTGCTGGTTTTTGTGCCAGCATTCGTCCATAGCACGTGGTATGCCCACCTTCTTTCTTTAATCTTCTGATTCTCTGCGAGGGAACCTCGTCAGGAATGTCCATATAGTTCCCCCCTGGTTTCACATGGGCGCAAATGTATTTGTCCAGTTCGCTCATGGTAGGATAGTCATGCTCGCTAATGCCTTTGGCTTGAGTTCCTGCTAGTGGCAAATCTCCGATGGCTTGTTCCACACTCACGTATTTCTGCTTACCATCTTTGCCTTCTTCGTTATGCGTTGACTCTGGAAATTGGAACGCTTGCTTCTTGGTACCAACGATAATGACCCTTTTTCGTAGTTGTGGAACTCCATAGTCAGCCGCATTAACCAACTTCCAATTCACCATGTAACCTATTTTGCCAAAGCATTGAAGCAGATTGTCCAAAATGCGATTCCCTTGCGAGTCTTTTGCAGAGATGATTCCGACAACATTTTCAAAAAGAAAAGCTTTTGGAGACACCTCCTTGATGATTTCTAGATAACGCCAGACAAGTCTTCCACGTTCATCATCGCATTCTCTTTTTCCTGCTAGCGAAAACGATTGGCAAGGAGGCCCACCGATGACTATATCTGCCTTAGGAATAGCACTGATGTCAATCTTCTGTATATCATCTAGCACAATGTGGTCACCTATATTCATCTTATAGGTATTGACAGCATTCTTGTTGTTGTCAATCGCCCAGACAATGCGGTAACCAGCCCTTTGAAAGCCGAGGTCTAATCCACCGCCACCAGAAAACAAACTTACTACATTATTCATATTTCTTGAGCCTTTTTTCTTTATAACTATAATATTGTTCCTTTGCGTCTTGGCAACAGTAATAGCCATCCAATAGATGTGTTATATCCGCCAAAACATTGTCTGCCTTCAAGGTTGCCTTTGCCAATATATGACCATACTCGACAAGTTTCACCTTGTCTGAACCTGCCAGAGTGTTAGGTCGTGGCAATTGTATATTATCTATATCATACTTCTGTAACTTCAACAGCCCCTTTCCATATTGTTTGCCGATACGTTCCAACTGGAGATATACGTGGTAATTATTCAGTAATGCCATGAGAAGGTAAGGGTCTTCTAGCGAAGTTATCATGTAAAAGTTGTCCCTTACATTTTTGTCACCATCATTGATCACAAACTTCATCGAGTTACGAACGATGTAGGAGAAAACGATGTCTGCCGGTTTAGGACACTCTATGTTGTACCAAATCTTATCTTGTTTAATCTGCTCATATAGAGTCTTGGGCTGGTTGTTCTTTAGTATGGCTACTTGATGGTTGTAGAGATACGCATCCTCTTCCTGTGTTAAAACACTTCCTTTTGGAATTGCCAACAACTTGTCAACTTTGCATTTTGCAGTGCAGAATCCTTCCACATTTCTTGGGGACGAAAGAATCTCTACAAGATGTTCTGTCGAGAATAGGGGAGGATTGACGAAGATGTTGTTGGCCCCCGTCGTGATGCCCCTACGAATTTGAGCGAAAGAGGATAAATGCGGCAGCTTACTCTCTTTTTGTGACATTGGGTTGGCTATCTCTCTGAGCGAGAATGCCCTCTCATTGATTTCCAACTGCTGATATTGGGTAGCAATATTACGACCTCTTACATATTTTATAATGCATACATCTACCATGGGGGAATTCTCAAAAGCTTCGCCTTTTACCAGAATGAATTTAGAAATACTTCCGTAAAGGTTCAACTGCTTGTAAAAATCCATGCCACTAGGAGTGTTTGTCCATGAGCAAGGGAAAATGGAAACTAGTTCACCACCAGGCTTCAATAGCAACACAGCCTTTAGCATGAAATAGACATACATATTGGACTTGCTAGGAATGGACATCAATCCACAAGAAGTTTGCAACACCTTCTTACTGATACCCATGGAGGCTAAGTTATCTATCTCTTCTTGGCGAACATAAGGTGGGTTCATAATGATGCCTTCGTATAGTTCTTCTTCATCAAAGAAGTTTCCCAACTGCAATTCGCAACGTGAAGTTGGAGGTTGTTCCACTGAGGAAAAAGAAAGAGGGTCTATCTCTATGCCTTTTACCAGAAAGGGGGTATTTCGGAGGATGCTTTGTATGAATACAGCATGGCCAAAACAAGGGTCCAGAACTCTTGCCTTGTCATCTAGCGTAAACAAACTTACCATGAAGTTTGCCACATCGGGTTTAGTATAAACTTGACCTAAATTCAACTTGTTTGTTTTTGTCTTTTATATCTCTTTCCAAATCTCATCGAAATGCTGCTTGAGCATTTCCTTGTCCTCGATGATGTTTCTCAATTCTCGCAATGCCTTTTCGTTGGGCGAGTTGGGAATCCAGAGCTTGAGATATCCGTTGTTGGAATATTTCTCGTCCATGTGGTCGGCAAAACGCTGCCATTGCTCCTCTTCCGACTTCTCGGGATAATTCTCCTTGCCGTATTGGATGGCACGGAGGAATATCTCGTGGACGTCGATGTCACGGTCTGCCTCCGCCACAATCTTGCCATAGATGCTGCGCGGCTGGCGGCTGGAGGAGGCGCGGTGGTCTTCCACCGCCTCCTTCATAATCTTGATCTGCTCGGGGTTGAACCATCGCTTCAGACGGGTGTCCGCCAGCAGTATCTTGCCGCTGGTGATGTGGTGGACGGCACGAGGCCCCTCCATGCCAAGGTCGTGGTAGGCGGCGATGACATACACCATGTCGATGTCGGCACCGGTGACACGGGCCAACTCCAATGAATTCTTGATGACGCGGGTCACATGGCGCAACCCGTGACTTGCCCCAAAGGCAGTGTAGCGGGGCAGTATCTGTTGCTCCACAAACTCCATCAAGTCTAGACTTACCTGTTGTTTCATTATTCAATCCCTTATTAATTCCTCTTAATGCTAGCCATCTCTCTTTTGTCATTCGTGAAGCAGCAGGAGAGACAATATCGCGGCTGCGGCTGTAATTCCGAAAACGAGAATGTTGCGCGCCGTCATGCCAAGTACCTTGTTTAGCTCGCGCCCCCGGTCGATTCGGAACATGGCACGACAGGTTTTGCCATGCAGCAGTGCATAGACGACATACAAAAGATAGACTGGCAACACACGCCCCTCGTCCCACAAGTCCTTGAATGCGATGACGCACATTATCAACAATCCGAAGAAGCCCAAGTGCTGGTATAGCCACTTGGAACCACGGTCGCCCAGACGCACCACCAAGGTCATTTTTCCACAACGTCGGTCATTCTCACGGTCCCTGAAATTGTTGACCATCAAGAGCGTGTCAATCACCAGTCCACAAGCCACAGATGCCAAGAAGACTTCCAGCGTTGGCATTTGCATCGGATAAGGCATGCAAACATAATAGGTGCAACAGACGGGCACGATGCCGAAAAACAGCAACACGAGTACGTCGCCCAGTCCGAGATAGCTCAGGGTGGTGGTGTAGAGGAAGCAAAAAGCCACACAAGCCATGCCCACCAACACCATCTCCATGCCTCCGTATATAATAAGAGGTATGCCGATAAGGCAACCCAGCAGGGTCGTTATGCCTATCGCCCACATCATGGCAGTCGGAGTCACCCATCCTTCGGTACAAGCACGCTTCGGCCCCAAGCGAGTCTCGCTGTCGTCGTTCCCATGCTTGAAGTCAAAATAGTCGTTGACGAAGTTGGAGTCTATTTGCATCACCCATGCAAAGAGAAGACAAAGCAAGGCCGGTGTCCAGTCGAAATGTCCTCCAGGACATTTACGCAGTGCGAAAGCCACGCCTATCATCACAGGCACAGCCGCAGCGGAGAGGGTCTTGGGGCGTGCTGCCAGTATCCAAGCCTTGAGAGAGTTTGTCTTTACATTTGCATTCATCTTTGCTCTGTTTTTATCATCCATCTGCATGGTTTAGTTGAAGAAGTTCCAGCTCACACCGAAGCGGAACACACGTCCGTTGAGAGGGTAATGAGGAACAAGGAAGTAATTCTTGCTTCCCTGGCCAGCGTTCACATGGCTCATCATCACGAAGAAACGGGTGTGCTTGATATGCACATTGGCGTAGGCGTTGACAATAGGGTAGTTGCCCAACTTGACATTGTTCTCGCCATTGCCCTGCACCACATACTGTCCCATGTAAGGAGAGTAGTCGGGTGCAGTATAGCTTGTGAAGAAGCGTGCGTCGGCTCCCAGGTCGATGTTAAGCACCTTGGCTATGCGGAACTTGATGTAGAGGTTGGTGTAGATGTCAAGGGCAGGCACAGGAATCACGTCCTGGTCGCTGGAGTGCTGGTAGGTGAAGATGTTCTCCCAGTTGAGTATGCCCAAACGGAAGTTCTGCAACAACTGTGCGGTAAGCAAGTTGACGGCACTGGAACTCTGCATAGGGGTGACAGTGACACCCGTTCTCGAACCTTTCGTTGTAACCGTATAGCTCTGAGAGAGATAAGTATAATCCGTGATTTCATCTACAGCCACACGCAAGGTGGTGTTGGTCTTGTTGAATTGCAAGGTTCCCATGACACGAGTATGGACGGTATTGTCGAGTTCGTTTTCCCACCAGAGATGTCGGGAGTGATAGTTGCGATAGTAGAACGACGGATTCTCCCGATGGAAGAAGGCATCACCTCTCACCGTCAAGGTATCGCCTAGGAACGGCACGTTGAGGGCAACGCCTCCATCGACAGCCAACGTCCCGGCATCTTCGCCGACGACGCCAACCTCTGCCACAGCATTATAATGCAACAGCTTACCCTGCCTTTTGCTGATTTGACCACCTACGCTCAGCGTATGTTCATTATATTTTTGGAAACCACCTTCCATGTCCGGCAACTCGAAGTGACGCATGTCGTAGCTGGCAAAGACCTTGATGCCGGCCTTTGCCCACTTGCTGAAACCTTCCAATGTAGCAAGGGCAAGCGTATTCTTCATTTCCCAGTGGCGGGTCTTGTCATAAATCGAGTCGCCTCCGAACTTACCTGCAGTGTAATATTCGTTCAGGTAATAGTCGGTCGGAGTCGTGTATGCCTCGTAGATGCGAGAATAATTGTCAAACTTCAAAGTATGGATGAAACTCGTCACAGGCACGTACTCATTCTTATAGAACAGCGAGTCTTCGCTTGCCTTCTTCTGTTGCGCGACCAGACTGTCGGCGGCAGCCTTTCCGTTCACGCTGATGCGAGTCGTGTCACTCTTGGCAAGGTCTTTTGCCGATTCGGAGGCGGGTTCGTTGCCCGCAATCTTGGCATCATCAGGCCGTCCGGAGTAAGTTTTCTTGTTGGCTGCCTTGTCGTAAGCATCCTCGTCGAAAGTCTTGCCGTCCTTCTTGGCTTGTCGCTTGGCCTTTTCCTTGGCATCCTTAGCGGCATTTTCCTTTTCCGACTCCATGGCGAACTTCTTCGCCTTGATTTCCTCCTCGGTCATCTTCACCTTGCGGCTGAAACCGACACTATAGCGGTGGGAGAGGAATATATGCTGGTTGTCATTTCTGTTCCAGTTGCGCTCCAGCACAGTAGGTATCTCGTTTTCATTGAAGCTCTCGCTATAGCTTTCGGGATGCCGGATATAGTCATCCTCTGTGATACCTCCGTTTTCCGTCACCTTCTGATGGAGGGTGCTCAAGAGAAGATGGGCTTGGTAACGGTCGCCGAGATAAGATGCCCACATCGTGTATTTGAAGTGGCTGGTACTCTGTGCGCTATAGTAGCCGCGCCCATATTTGTAGTCGAACTTGAAACCTGCGCCCAGTCGCTTGTTGGCATTGACTGCAAAGAAGGCGCGGAAATCATCCTCCCCGTTGGTACGGTCTCCGCACGAGTTGAGCGTTACGTTGGTAAGGGGAGAATAAGTGTTGGTGAAGTGGAAATCACTCACGGGTGTGTTGACGTAAGAGTAAGGCTCTGTAAACAAGAAGTTGCCTTGCGTGTTGCGACGGTCGATGAAGATGCGGGCGATGCGAGGGGTCCCCATGTTGCCCAGAGTGTTGTACTCGCCATGGATGCCTTCCGTGAACGTCGTGTTCATATACATATGCTGCATGGTGTCAACCACAGCTTCCTGCCGATCGCCAAAGCGTTCGTCCACCGTCCACACCTTGATGCCCTTGGGAATCTCCTGGTTGGAGCCTAGCGAGTCAGGGTTGACCTTTCGGCTGGACGCGGGGCGAAAATCACCGTCTTCATTGATGGAGTTAAAATCAGTTTGTGCCGCAACCGGGAGGATTGCAGCACAAACGAGTAGGGTAGTGAGTATTTTCTTCATTCGTTATTATCCACTATTTCTTAAACATTCTGATACAAACTTCGGCTATCTTCAGCACGACAGCCACAAGAAGTATCGCTGTACTCAGGACCGACAAGTCGGTTTGTGTCCATAATATCAGTCCGACGACCGCCAAAATCATGAAGAGGATGTTTAGGGTGTTGCGCACCTTGAACATCTTGTCACGCCCGTTATACTCTATCAGCCGCCGCTGGCGATGATGAGGGCGGACAGCATAATTCGTTGGGGTCTCGCCAGTATTCTTATTTTCTTCCTGAACCATATTTAAACATTCTGTACTTTTCGGTTTGACATAAAGATGCCCTTTGGCTATTCTTTAACCAAACGGGTAATCTCGTTGAATATCTGATCCTTGCGGTCGATGGTGCATCTACGGAACTTGCCAAATATCTTTGCCAAATCATTCTTTTTCTTGGTCAATGCCACCTTGTCGGTGATAACGTTCTCGGCAGGTTCCTTGAACCCAGTGCTGCGATCTTGCTCGTAGGCATACACCATGCGATTCATGGTCAGTTGCAAGGAATTGTCAGCAATCTTTGCCACCAACTGATACCTAAACTCAGAACGGTCGAGCGAGAGGAAAGAGGCACTAAACACAAGCCATTCGTCCATGGTGTTGGCGATGATGTTCTCCCCTTTGTTGACGAGAGCAACACGACTGGCAATATTCTGTTCTCCCTGAGTCAACTTGGTCATGTAGCCATATACAATGTCGTAAATCTGCTGGGCAGACTTTCCGTTGGCATCCGTATTGAGCACGAACTGCACCTTTCCATCGGCGTCGGTCGTGATTGCTCCCTCAAGATATTTTGGGTCCTTCTTCAGGGCTACGCCATTCGCCAACTTTTCTGTCTTCTTGTTCTCCACCTTCTTTTCGGTGGCAGGCACCACCCATCCTTGCTGGCCAGAAGCCGGACTGTTGCCGTCTGAAGTTTTGCTTCCTTCCGATGCGGCTTTCTCCTCTGTCGCTTTTTGAGCTGCGACCTTGGCTGCCTCGACAGCCTTCTTGGCCTCCTCCAGTTGCTTTTGCGCTTGCTCCAACTGTTGCTGAGGTGTCAGCACGTTCTGTGCCGACATCATCAGAGGCAAAAACATCAATATTGTGACAAATACTTTCTTCATGATTGCTTATTTTTGAGCACAAAGATATAAAAATTTCTTTAATCATAAAGCGGTTAACAGAAAAAATAAGGGTTCTTTATCTTTCTTAACACTAATTAGAATGCAAATAATCCCCATGCCTGCGAAGGCACATCAGCTCCACGCATACGGAATACGCTGATTGAAACGTGAAAATAAATAAATAATTACACCATTTTATATAAATAATGCCATAAAAGTAAGGAAAACGAACTTTTTTTATTATTTTTGCAGTATGAATCAATTAAAAGCTAACATCATCGGTTTGGCCCTCCTCTGCACGCTGCCTGCCACAGCGCAGATGAAATGGAACCAGGCCTACCAAACATACATCAACCAATACAAGGATCTCGCCATCGAGCAGATGCTTCGATACCACATACCCGCCAGCATCACCCTGGCACAAGGGCTCTTCGAGAGTGCTGCGGGCAGGAGCGACCTTGTAAAGCAAGGCAACAACCACTTCGGCATCAAATGCCATTCGGCATGGACGGGTCCCACCCAATACCACGACGATGACGCACGAGGTGAGTGCTTCCGTGTATATAGCGATGCCAAGGAGAGCTACGAAGACCATAGCCTTTTCTTGTCACGGCAGGCACGCTATGCCCGTCTCTTCCAGCTTGGCCAGACCGACTACAAGGGGTGGGCACGAGGTCTGAAGCAATGCGGCTATGCCACCAACCCCCAGTATGCCAACAAGTTGATACAAATCATCGAGCTATACAAACTGAACGAGTACGACAAGGCGAAGAAGTACGACAAGTTCATGGCTGAGCACAATGGCACCGACCGGCCTGTGAACGCCGAGGGCTTGTTGCACCCCATACACCTATTCAACGACAACTACTATCTCTACGCTCGCGAGGGCGACACCTTCAGGGCAATAGGCAAGGAGATAGGCATCAGCTGGAAAAAGATAGCGAAGTACAACGAGCGTGACAAGGACGACGTGCTGAAGAAAGGTGAAATCATCTATCTGAAGAAGAAGCGCAAGAAGGCACCCAAACAGTACAAGAAACGCCCTCACATCGTACAACCTGGCGAGAGCATGTATTCGGTGGCACAGAAGTACGGCATCCGTCTGAAGAGCCTCTACAGGATGAACCACTTGGATCCAGACTTCAAGATTTACCCGGGGGCAAGGTTGAGAGTGAGATGATTTTAAAAGGTAAAAAGGTAAAAAATTAAAAGAAAAATGAAGAGAAAAGACATAGTGACATTCGCCACCTTTGCCATGCTGCTTATGCCTGGCAAAATGCTGGCACAGAACTTCGATGACTACTTCATCGACAAGACCTTACGTGTGGATTACATTTTCGCCGGCAACACGAAGCAACAGATGATCGCCGTCGATGAGCTAAACGTGATGCCTCGCTGGTATGGCAAGAGACAGCGACTCGGCGAGGTGCCCGTGGAGGGCAACGGACAAATCACGGTGCGTGACCACCACTCTGGCAAGGTCATCTACCGCAATTCCTTCTCCACCCTCTTCCAAGAATGGCTCAGCTATCCCGAAGCGGAGAAGAATACGCAGAGCTTCGAGAACGTCTTCCTTGTGCCGATGCCCAAGGACACGGTGGACATCTCCGTCGCCCTCTTCAACAACCGCAGAGAGGTGACAACGACTCTCACGCACCAGGTGGTGCCCAAGGATATACTCATCCGCCACAAGGGTGACCATCCTACGGCATACGAGACCATCCAGCAGGCAGCAGACACCACCCGTTGCATCCATATCGCATACGTGGCGGAAGGCTACACCGAGGCCGAGATGGGCACATTCCTCAAGGATGCCAACGAGGCGAACGAGGCGCTCTTTGCACATGAGCCTTTCAAGGCTCTCAGAGACCGGTTCAACGTCATCGCCGTCAAGTCGCCTTCCGAGGAGAGCGGCACCAGCGAGCCATCCAAGGGCATCTGGAAGAACACAGCCCTCCACTCACACTTCGACACATTCTACAGCGACAGGTACCTCACGACACTCTGTCTCAAAGACTTGCACAACTGGTTGGCAGGTACGCCATACGAGCACATCATCGTACTGGTGAACACCGAAAAATATGGTGGAGGCGGCATCCTCAACTCCTACAACCTCTCGATGACCCACAACAAATGGTTTAAGCCGGTCGTGGTACATGAGTTCGGCCATTCTTTCGCTGGCCTTGCCGACGAATACGCCTACGAAGAGGAAGCCATCCCGATGTATCCGCACGATGTGGAACCATGGGAGCCCAACATCACGACGCTTGTAAACTTCTCCGGCAAATGGGAGGACATGATAAAGAAGGGAACCAAGATACCAACTCCTCTGTCGAAGAAAGCCGACGAGGCAAAGAGCAAGGTAGGCGTGTTCGAGGGTGCGGGATATAGCACCAAGGGCGTATATCGCGGCGTGCAAGACTGCCGTATGCGCATCAACGACACCCCGGAGTTCTGCCCAGTCTGCAAGAGAGCCATCACTCATCTGATAGACTTCTATACGGAAAAATAAACACAACGATCCATATCAACCAACACCTCCTTTTCCTCCTTGTGTCATGGACGGGAAAGGAGGTTTCAACCCCTAAACCTATGAAAGAAAAGACAATAAAAATCGAATACCTGTTTGCCCAACTCTCCGAGTTGAGCGAAGCAGAAAAGGCACTTGTAGAAAAGGCGATCATGGCAACGCAGAACTCGTATGCCAACTACAGCCATTTTCACGTAGGAGCCGCCTGTCTTCTGGCTGACGGCCACATCGTGATAGGAGCCAACCAGGAGAACGCCGCCTTCCCGTCAGGGCTATGCGCCGAGCGCACAGCCGTCTTTGCCGCCCAAGCGAACTATCCTGAACAAGCCATCACCACCATTGCCATCGCCGCCAAGAACGACCGAGGCTTCTTGAAAGACCCCATCTCGCCGTGTGGCGCTTGTCGCCAAGTGATACTGGAGATAGAAGACCGCTACAAGCAACCCGTGCGCATCTTGCTCTATGGCACGGACGGCATCTACTGCTTCAAGAGCATCAAGGATTTGCTTCCATTCTCTTTCGTGGATGCAAACATGAGATAGATGACCTTTTCCCAGGCTCCCTGCCAAAGGACAGCAAACGAAAATCCCCATGCCAACGAAGGCACGGGGATTAATTTTATGCTTAAAAATGCAAGACTTTACTTCTTGTTCAACGCCAAGTCGATGGCAACGGCGATAGCCACTGTGGCACCTACCATTGGGTTGTTACCCATACCGAGGAAGCCCATCATCTCAACGTGAGCAGGAACTGAAGAAGAACCTGCGAACTGAGCGTCGGAGTGCATACGGCCCATGGTATCGGTCATACCGTAAGAAGCAGGACCTGCAGCCATGTTGTCTGGGTGCAAAGTACGACCTGTACCACCACCGGAAGCTACCGAGAAGTATGGCTTGCCAGCTGCGATACGCTCCTTCTTGTATGTACCGGCTACTGGGTGCTGGAAACGAGTAGGGTTGGTAGAGTTACCTGTGATAGACACATCTACATCCTCGCTCCAGTTGATGGCAACACCCTCACGCACGTCATCAGCGCCATAGCAGTTCACCTTGGCACGAGGACCGTCGCTGTAAGCGATGCGGTTAACGACCTTCAACTCACTTGTGTAGTAGTCGAACTTGGTCTGTACGTATGTGAAGCCATTGATACGGCTGATAATCTGAGCGGCATCCTTGCCGAGACCGTTCAAGATAACGCGCAATGGGTTCTTGCGCACCTTGTTTGCCATCTCGGCGATCTTGATAGCACCCTCAGCGGCAGCGAAAGACTCGTGGCCAGCCAAGAAAGCGAAGCACTGTGTCTCCTCGCGGAGCAAACGCGCAGCCAAGTTGCCATGGCCAAGACCAACCTTACGGTCGTCGGCTACAGAGCCAGGGATGCAGAAAGCCTGCAAACCGATACCGATAGCCTCGGCAGCGTCGGCAGCAGTCTTCACGCCCTTCTTGATAGCGATGGCAGCGCCAGCCACGTACGCCCACTTAGCGTTCTCGAAGCAGATACGCTGAGTATCTTCACACATCTGATAAGGATCAACACCTGCGTCCTCGCAGATTTGATTAGCCTCTTCCAAGCTCTTGATACCGTTAGCATTAAGAGCAGCAAGAACTTGCTTCTCGCGACGTTCCTGACTTTCGTAACTTACTTTTCTAATCATATCTGTATCTCCTTATTATTCTTTACGTGGATCAATTGATTTAACAGCACCCTGCTCAGCAGTTGTACGGCCATAGCAACCAGTGAACTTCTTGACAGCCTCGTTGGCGTCCATGCCGTTCTTGATAGCCTCCATCATCTTGCCGAGGTGAACATACTCGTAACCACAAACCTGGTTGTCCTTGTCGAGGAACTGCTTTGTGATGTAACCCTCTGTCAACTCAAGGTAACGTGTACCCTTGGCTACAGTGCCATATAGAGTACCAGTCTGTGAACGAAGACCCTTGCCCAAGTCCTCAAGACCTGCACCGATAACAAGACCGCCCTCGGAGAAAGCGCTCTGGCTACGACCATAAACAATCTGGAGGAAAAGCTCGCGCATAGCGGTGTTGATGGCATCGCAAACGAGGTCTGTGTTCAAAGCCTCAAGGATAGTCTTGCCTGGGAGAATCTCAGAAGCCATAGCTGCCGAGTGAGTCATACCAGTACAACCGATAGTCTCAACAAGAGCTTCCTGGATAACGCCTTCCTTGATGTTCAAAGAAAGCTTACAAGCACCCTGCTGAGGAGCACACCATCCCACACCGTGAGTATAACCAGAGATATCCTTAATCTCTTTAGCCTGAATCCATTTTCCCTCTTCAGGAATTGGAGCTGGTCCGTGGTTAGGACCCTTTGCGACAACGCACATGTTATCGACTTCTTTAGAATAGATCATATTCGCTAAAATTTATATTAATGAATATATAAACACTATGTTTCTGTATAATTTCCTGTTTTTGTATTGCAGATTTTTGGGCTCTGCTGCCGCATTTCGACCACAAAAGTACAAAAAATCTCGGGAAAATACCTAAAAATAGGTATTCTTTTTAACTCTTTAACCTAATATTTAGATTTTTTCTTGGGTTTATCCTTTATTTCATGTATCTTTGCAAACTGAAAATTGCAATTTTAGTTAGATTATGACGCAAGTTAAGATTAAGGACGCAGCTCTGCAGAATGCTGCCGAAGGGGGGATGGATGAATTCGTGAAGGTGTTTATCGACGCTACCCTCGACGCCATCGGAGGCCAACTTACTGCCGAGACGATGGCTCAGCTCAACAGCGACCAGATTACATTGCTCGCCTGGCATTTCCTACACGAGGAGATGATGGACGGGGGCATGATACAGCTCATCCACAACGGATTTGGTGGCTTCATTTTCCGCAACCCTACAGACAAGGCTTTCCGCAACTGGGGCATCGCCGACCTGGGGAAGCTCATCAACAAGGCCCACTTCGCCTACAAGAAGGCGGCTTCGGAGGTGGAGCAGGAGATGAGCGACGAGGAGTTCATGGCTCTCTACGAGAAATACCCCGAGTTTGACGACTTCGACGATGCGTTTGTGGAGAACGAGGAGGAATGGACGGCAAAGATTGCTTATTATATCGACGAGCATCTCGACCATTTCGCTGAAATCGTCTAGGTATTAAATTACACATTATTATATTATGAACAAGCAAGAACAGGAACTCCGCAAGAAGAGTCCGATACAGATACGCAACAAGAAGGCTTCGTTCGAATACTTCTTCGTTGACACTTACACAGCAGGCATTGTTCTCACGGGTACTGAAATCAAGTCTATCCGTGGGGGCAAGGCGTCGCTCGTAGATTGCTATTGTGACTTCTACAATGGCGAGCTATGGGTGAAGGGCATGAACATCTCTCCTTATTTCTATGGCTCCTTTGGCAACCATGAGGCGCGCCGCGACCGCAAGCTCTTGCTCACGCGCCGTGAGCTGAGAAGACTGGAGGAAGATGCCAAGCAACCGGGATTCACCATCGTGCCGACCCTCGTGTTTATCGACGACCATGGCCGCGCCAAGGTTGACATCGCCCTCTGCAAGGGTAAGAAAGAGTATGACAAGCGTCAGACTTTGAAAGAGAAGGAAGACCGCAGAGAGATGGACAGGGCTATCAAGCACTTCTAGGATAATGTTTAATTAATAATGTTTAATGTTTAATTGGGCATTACGCATTTGGATAACTTAATATGAGCAAATCTTTAAGAGAGATTATCAAGGAGAAGATTCTGATTCTCGACGGTGCCATGGGCACGGAGATACAGAAATACAACTTGACGGAGGAAGACTTCCGTGGAAATCGTTTTCAGGATGTGGCGGGACAGATGAAGGGCAACAACGATGTGCTCAACCTGACTCGCCCCGACGTGATTTCCGACATATACCGCAACTACCTGGAGGCGGGGGCCGACCTCATCACCTCCAACACGTTTTCTTCGCAGCGCATCTCGCAAGCCGACTACCATCTGGAGGTGGCGGCACGTGAGATGGCGTATGAGGGAGCACGCTTGGCTCGTATCCAAGCCGACCAGTACTCCACAGAAGAGAAACCTCGTTTTGTCGTTGGTAGTGTGGGTCCTACCAACAAGACTTGTTCCATGAGCCCCGACGTGAGCAATCCTGCCGCACGTGACATTACATACGATGAACTTTTTGCGGATTATTCCGAACAGATAGACGGACTTGTCGAAGGTGGCGTGGATGCCGTCTTGATAGAGACGATATTCGACACCCTCAACGCCAAGGCAGGCATTGATGCCGCCGTGACGGTAATGAAACAGCATGGGGTGGATTTGCCCATCATGATCAGCCTGACGGTAAGCGACCTCGCCGGCCGCACTTTGAGCGGTCAGACGGTCGAGGCTTTCCTCGCCAGCCTGACTCCTTACCCCATCTTCTCTGTCGGCATGAACTGTGCCTTTGGCGCGCCGCAGATGAAACCTTTCATCAAGAAGATGGGAGCCATGGCCCCTTGGTACATCAGCGCTTACCCCAATGCCGGACTGCCCAACGAGATGGGCGAGTATGACGAGACCGCCGAGAGCATGGCGCCGCAGATAGCCGAGTTCATCGACGAGGGTCTGGTCAATATCATCGGTGGCTGCTGCGGCACCTCGCCGGCCTTCATCGCCAAATACGCAGAACTGGCTGCGGGAAAGAAACCGCACCAAGTGGCCGACAAGCCTGAGACGATGTGGCTCTCGGGGCTTGACTTGCTCAACGTCGATGACAGCGTGAAACTCCCTATCGACGCATCGCGGTTCGTCAATGTCGGAGAGCGATGCAATGTGGCGGGTAGCCGCAAGTTCTTGCGACTGATCAACGAGAAGCAATACGAGGAAGCTCTCGACATTGCCCGCAAGCAGGTGGCCGACGGCGCCCACGTGGTCGATGTCAACATGGACGACGGCCTCTTGGACGCCAAGGCGGAGATGGTCAACTTCCTCAACATGATAGCCGCCGAGCCGGACATCGCCAAGGTGCCTGTCATGATAGACTCCTCCAAGTGGGACGTCATCACGGCAGGACTGAAATGCTGCCAGGGCAAGTGCATCGTCAACTCCATCAGTCTGAAGGAGGGCGAGGAGGTATTCGTCTCCCATGCCAGGGACGTGATGCGCTACGGGGCCGCCGTCGTGGTGATGTGCTTCGACGAGGTGGGGCAGGCCACCACCTACGAGCGCCGCATCGAGATAGCAGGGCGTGCCTACCACATCCTCGTCGATAAGTTGGGCATGAACCCTCTCGACATCATCTTCGACCCCAACGTGCTTGCCATCGCCACGGGCATGGAGGAGCACGACAACTATGCCGTGGAGTTTATCCGCGCCACGGAGTGGATTCACCAGCATCTGCCCGGCGCCCATGTGAGTGGCGGTGTCAGCAACCTCTCGTTCTCTTTCCGTGGCAACACATATATCCGCGAGGCCATCCATGCCGTATTCTTGCATCATGCCCAACTCAAGGGCATGGACTTCGGTATCGTAAACGCCAAGGCCAGAAAGGATTACAACGCTTTGCCCGACGACCAGCGTGAGCTTATCGAAGACGTAGTACTGAACCGGCGGAAGGGTGCGTCGGAGGAACTGATAGAGATGGCCACCGCCATCAAGGAGAAAGCCGACGCCGCGAAAGCTGCGGCTAAGGCCGGCGGTGTCGCTCCCAAGAAACCTACCGCCCCGGAATGGCGAAAGGAGAGTGTGGAGGACTGCTTGAAGTATGCCTTGCGGAAGGGTATCTCCGAATACCTGCAACAGGACATCGACGAGGCTCTCGGCAAATATCCCCATGCCGTGAATGTCATCGAGGGACCGCTGATGGACGGCATGAACGAAGTCGGCGAGCTGTTCGGCGCAGGCAAGATGTTCCTGCCGCAGGTGGTGAAGACTGCTCGCACGATGAAGGTGGCGGTAAGCATTCTCCAGCCCCATATCGAGGCAGAGAAAGAGGGCGGCGCCACAACAGCGGGCAAGATTATCCTTGCCACCGTGAAGGGCGACGTACACGACATCGGAAAGAACATCGTGGGAGTCGTCATGTCGTGCAACAACTATGAAATCATTGACTTGGGAGTGATGGTGCCCGCCGAGCAAATCGTCAAGAAGGCGATAGAGGAGAAGGTGGATGCCATCGGACTGAGCGGTCTGATTACCCCTTCGCTCGACGAGATGGTGCATGTGGCGAAGGAAATGCAAAAGGCCGGGTTGCGGCTGCCCATCATGGTGGGAGGTGCGACAACGAGCGAGCTGCATGTCGCCTTGAAGATTGCCCCTCTCTATGACGGCCCTGTCATCTGGGTGAAGGATGCGAGTTTGAATGCGGGTATCTGCGCCCGGCTGTTGCATCCGGAGGAAGGCCCTAAGTTTGTGGCGGAGCTAAACGAGCGGTATGCCAAGTTGAGGGCGGAGTATGAGGAGAAGCAGACCAAGCTCTTGTCGATCGACGAGGCACGGAAAAACAAGTTGAACTTATTTGGCCAAGGATAAAGATTACATATTTTAAGATAGGTATTAAATTAGTATTTAGGTAAGATTATGATTAAGACAGTTATTTTTGACATGGGCGGTGTCATCATCACCATCAACAACGAGGAGGCCCAGAGACGTTTCCAGGATCTTGGCTTGGAGAACGCAGCGGAAATCTTGAACCCATATTGCCAGAGTGGCATCTTTGGCGACTTGGAGGAAGGCAAGTTGACCGCGGAGGAGTACCAGGAGGAATTGGAGAAGATGGTAGGCAAGAAACTTACCTTCGACGAGATTCGCCACTGCTGGCTGGGGTATGCCGAGGATGTACCTGCCAACAAGTTGGCCACTCTTCTCAAACTGCGTGAAGAGGGCTACCGCGTCATCCTCCTCTCCAACACAAACCCCTACATGACATCCTGGACGGACAGCAAGGACTTCTCGGGCGACGGCCATCCCATCGGCGACTACTTCGACGCAATGTACCGCAGCTACGAGGTGAAGTTGATGAAACCCGACGACATGTTCTTCCGGCACGTTCTGTCACAGGAGAAGATCCTTCCCGAAGACGCCTTGTTTGTCGATGACGGCCCACGCAACTGCGCCGCCGCCAGCGAGCTGGGCATTCGCACTTACTGCCCTGAGAACGGTGCAGACTGGACGGAGGAAATCTACAAGTATCTGAAATAATTTTTCATAGAACAGACCAGGACATGGACATCAAGAGAATCATGAAGTTCTTGACGGCGGTTGCAGCCAACAACAACCGCGAGTGGTTTCAAGACCACAAGGCTGAGTACCAGGCATGCAAGGCAGATTTCGAGAAAGGAATCGCGGCAGCCATCGCCAGCTATTCCTCCTTCGACGACGAGGTAGCCCACTTGCAAGTGAAGGATTGCACCTATCGTTTCTATCGCGACATCCGTTTTTCCAACGACAAGTCTCCTTACAAGCGTCATTTCGGGGCATACATCTGTGCCCATGGCAAGAAGTCGCTTCGTGGCGGCTACTATATCCATGTCCAGCCGGGCCATTGTCTCTTGGCTGTAGGCAGCTACTACCTGCCCACCAACATCCTGACGTCTTGCCGCAATGAGATCATGGGCAACATCGAAGAATGGCGGGAGGCGGTGGAGAACGGCAAGTTCGTCAGTCTCTTCGGCTATCCCAACGAGGGGCATTGGACCGACGAGGACGCTTCCGAGAAAGGCTTCGGCTTGACTTGCCTGAAGACCTGCCCCAAGGATTTCCCCCGCGACTACGAGTTCCTCGACTATCTGCGCATGAAGGACTATTGCGCCTGGGTCAAGGTGCCAGACGACTTCTTCGAGGGTGAAGGTTGGCTGAAGAAGTCGGCCGACATCTTCAGAGTGGGCAAGCCCATGATGGACTTCGTCAACTCCGTGGTGGACGATTACGAGTAATTGTTTTTATTTTTCCGATTTTATCTGCCATCTGCCACCAAACCCACCATAAACATCTGTATATCAGTGCGCTATACTTGGTGACAGATGGGGTGGCAGATTTTTATCTGCCACCTCGCCAAGGCTTCACCCAAGGCTCTTTACGAAAAGTCAAAGGCTCTTTACGAAAAGTCAACCCGAACCCCTCCGATTAGTTCCACCTAGTGAAACTCGCAGTTCCAAGCCATGAAACTCGCAGTTCCACTAGGTGAAACTATATTGGGGCAAGTCAGCCAAATGCCTCGGGGTCTCGAAAATAGTTACATACAATCGCTGTAAAAGATAAAAATCTATAAATAGTGAGTATAATAAACGGTTTAATGAAATATTATCATTATTTTTGTGACAGAAAATAAAGGTTGGAATTATAAAGTATGCACGGAAAGGGAAGCATATATGACACCAGAAGAAAAAGCAAGGGTCAAAATAGACCAA
>CAVGEN010000018.1:0-10065 GCA_963628185.1 Waltera intestinalis
GAAATGTCTATGATGTCCAAATGACAGGCACACTTGATGATGACACTTCGTTAAGACTGACACTCCAAAAGATGGATGAGCCAAACTAAAGCAAATATATAGGTGTTTGGTCTGATTAGAGAGCTGTTCGAAACAATTTTATAGCATATCTATTAGCAGGGACGTTATAGTTCCTGCTATTTTTTTGTTTATTCACAAATTATCATAACAAAAAAGAATTTGTGCAGAAAGACTGCACAAACATGATATATCTTTGCAGCAGAGTTAAGAAACATAAGTTGAACTTTAATTCGTAGTGTTATGGAAAAAGTGCTATTTTTAACTATTTTGCTGCATACAATTTATGGTGCTGTTGTTTACGACACATCTTAGTGCGGTTATCATAGTCTTGCAAATGCGGATAAAATTATTAGTGTAGGAGGAACTGCTTCTTAGGGAAGTTTTGATGACAACTTCTCATATAGTTGTCAAGTAAATATTATTGAATTATAACTTATTGGATTATGAAGAAGTGTTTGATTTCAATGTTGCTGTTGCTAATTGCGGCAGTGTCGGTAAACGCTCAAATTTTACGAGCTGAGGAGTTGGAAAAATATGCCAAGGAAAAGTATGGAAACAAATGGGTCGATGCGGCTACCAACCTTGGTTCCCAGCTTTCTCTGGACAAGAACAATGCAATAACCTATACTCAGGTTATACAGGCTGAGGGAAAGACAAAGAATCAGCTGTATGTTATGCTGAATTACTGGTTTACAGCCACGTTCAATGACGCAAATTCAGTAATCAAACTGAATGACAAAGAGCTGGGAACTATCATTGCGCAGGGTTATGTTGCGGATATAGCGCAACATGCTGGTGGAACAAGTGCTTATAATGTCAGCATCAAGCCTGTCATAAAATGTGACATAAAGGACGGTAAAGTTCGTGTGGCATACTCGGTTCCTTACTATGATGTTGTTCGCATAATTGGAGGAGGTTGGATGTCTGCTTTTGGAGGAAACCAAAA
Organism: Waltera intestinalis; assembly: GCA_963628185.1. Taxonomy (GTDB): domain Bacteria; phylum Bacteroidota; class Bacteroidia; order Bacteroidales; family Bacteroidaceae; genus Prevotella. The sequence goes on from CAVGEN010000018.1 coordinate 1,007, forward strand.
TCGCCCAACTCGTTCGGACGAGAAATGGACATTGGACTCTTGTTTCCCTTTTGCTGCAAAAGATTCCCACAAAAAGACTTCGTGCAAGGCTTTGGTGATGGCACATGCTTATTCGAATGTCGTAATGGACAAAATTGAAGAATGCCTGAAAAATGGTCTTACAGGTAACGAAGATGACAACTGGTAACTAACTATATAGCTGGCATATTTATCTTGTTAAAAGGTAATGAAGGTAATCGTGTATTACCTCCATTACCTTTTTCTTCTTGCTCTCCTTCCACCATTGCAAATCATCGCTACAGATTGGCTGATGCATTTCATCCACCAACGTTCGTCATCATCGTCTTTGTCGCGTCCCCATCCGGAACTTGGACTGCCTCCACCTCCACATGATTCTGCATAATTTGTAGCTTCATGGACATATTCCAAGGCAAGGAGCAAGGCACAGTTTATAATGTTCTCACTATTCTCAGAAAGATTGACGTACCCGGATTTTTCCAAGATTTCATGCTGTTCTGAGGAGAGGGAGGGAAGAAGCGGCTCTATGGACTTTGCTACCATCTTGTTGTAAGTGGCGAGGATGTCCTTCTGTATCTTTGCCGCTTCTCTTTCCGCATCGTCACCAATGTAATCTTGGACACGGTTATATTCCTTTTTCAACTCCAGGAGTCTGCCTTTGGCTTTTTCCAGAATATGATTGGTGTCATCAAGCATTTTGTTGCGCTCCTTCAGTTTCTGGTCTATTTCTTCGAGTTGTTTCCGCAATGTAGCCAGCTTTCTGCCAAGCTCTGCATTGTCTGCGTTTCCTTGCTCAAACTGACGGGCAATTAGTTCTATTTCCTGTTCTACTTTTTCTTTTCGAGCCTGTAAATTTGCTATCATCGTAGTAAGACCTTTGAGCTTGATTTCTGCACGGTGAATCTGTCTCAGGAGTCCTTCCTTTGTATTTTCCAATTCACAAACATCATGGATGAGACTTTGCTTGTATTCATCTGTTGACCGATGCTTGGCTTTGGTTTCCTCCTTGCTATCGCCTCTTTCCAGACCCCATTTTTCACCAACATCCTTGACCAACTCATTGTGAAGTCGGGTCATGTTTGCAGACTCGGCTTCACGTCCGTCACCGAAGACGGCTTTCCATGATATGCGGTTCTTGCTTTGGTCAACAGGAACTACTGTGCAATGGCAATGTGGATTTTTCTCATCAAGATGAACATAGAAGCTGATGATGTTGTCCTCGCCGAATTTCTTAGCGACAAAGTTATATATATCACGAGCCCAACCCTCGATGTCCTTGTTTCTTTTGATATTCGAGTTATCTGCTCCCTTGGATAAATTGACCTCTTGGTTGCCAAAGGCAAGCTCGTGCATCCGCTCACGATTCCCCCCGAAGATGAATTTGGCGATGGTTCTTCTTCGTCTTCTTATGTTCGGGTTGGCATTGGGGTCCTTGATGCCCCTTGCCGCCAAGTTCTCTGCCATCTTTTGTGCAATACTCTTTGACGTGTCAATGGGCTGGATGACCCCACCTCTGGTGACCTCAAAATTGAGTGAGGAGCGTGTCATGTCGTAATTGGCTAAACTGTCTTTGCTCTTCTGGATCCATTTCTTTTCATTCCAATTTCTTTGTTGCTCGTCGCTTTCAAACTGGCTCACCCCGTTGGTTTCGGAATGCATGTCCATTACTTGTTTTCTTCCTGCCATAATATTTTAAGTTTATGTTTCTGACAGAGCTTGCTCCCCGTAGGAACTCCTCTGGAGTGTCAGCCTAATCCGTTAACGAATGTCAACGGTAATTAGGCTTACCGATTTTCAAAATCGTTGTTATGTAGTGTATAGAACTGTATCGTCTTGGATATTGGGAGCAAGCTCGCAAAGTTGATAACAAGCTGCGCAATGATATAGCTTAAAAGGAGGGAATAAGTTTAATATCATTCCAAGATGATTTGACTTCTCAGCTTGTCTGATAGGGTAAACGTATATGCGTTAGCCTGCCGCTTCGCAGATATAAATGACAAAGCCATTAGTTCCTCGATGAACTTCTGGACAGTCTGGCGAGTCCATTTCCATTCGTCTGCTAACTTTATATAGGAAGCTGAATATGAACATGAAGAATATCCATCAGCGTAGTCGCCTTTGAACAAGATTCTTTCAAGCAGCCAGATGAAGGCATCATAGCGTGAGAACTTATGGTTGGTCTTTGTCTTTAGACAATTTATCAGTTGGGTGTTAATTGACAGCCAGCTAATGGTTCTATTTTTATTTTCCATTTTGTGTTTATGTTTATACTTGCAGAACTGTGTAGATTTTATGTTTGTTCTTCTGCTTAGATGAAATCTACCTGAAATGCTTATGCGATTTCAAATGCCTTTTAAGGATTTGGTTTTCCGTGGGAAGAAACGAAATTGCCTCCAAGGCAATAGCAAATGTTACTGATGTGGTGAACATATAAGGCACGAAAGCCAGTACCAGTACTATCAAGCCGAACGATATGTAAAGACTTTTTTTAGAGCTGATATATACAAACAATTCCAACATGTGCTTTGTTGCAAGCGACGCAAAAACAAAGATGGTTGAAATCATTATACCCATGTCCTCCGGATATGCAGAGTAATAAATCAAATGGAATCCTATTATAATTATTCCAGTGAGGCATACACAGAACAATCTGCATTTTTCAGAGTATGCTAATGCAATACTGATTTTGCGGTACTTCCTATATGCTACCATGGGAAATATGAAGAGTGCAAGGCAAAAAGCCAAGAGAAAAAATAGTGCTGCCATTTTATTGTTTATGTAATATTGTGTATATAAGTAATATAGGTAACATCCTAATTGCGTTCTCCTTCTTCACCCATGTGAAGGTAGAATGGAGAATCGGCGATTTTCAACCTAAAAGACCCAAAGGATGCTCTGCGGATAATGTTCTCCACGTCCTGAGGAGTCAGCTTGCATGAAGTGACTCTCTGAGCAAAGTCCTTGTCTCGTCTTGACACTTTTAATATAATTTTGTCCATGTCATATTCGTAGATGTTCCATTCATTCCTCTGAATATGATTCTTTGTCTTTCCTGACACCATTATTTTTAGAACATAGCAGCAAGACTTCTTTAGTTTGCTGCCTTCCTGAATCATATAGTCATGTCTGGAACAAGGGATGACGGCATGATACATAGTTCCATTGTTGTTGATGGTGTCGGCTATATTTATCAGTAAATTAGGATTCATAGTCAAGTTTGCAAAATATGGACAACAGCTCTTGGTGTGAGAGAGAAACAATGAAGTCGAATTTACCAATGTGGGTGTTGAGGTCAACTTCAAGTTCGTCTTCCCAGACATCTATAGAGTCAAAGATGGTGACACTTATGTCTTTGACAAGCCCAGTGCTGTCTGTGGTGGCATTTATCTTATACATGCTTTGTCCGGACTTCGGACTTGCGAAGAAACAGCAATGATGAATGTGTGGACTATCCTTCTTAGTCCCATGGTACAGGAGTACCAAGTCCATATCATCTTCCAACATATCCATTACACAGCCTATCGGGAATGGCTCGTTGAGATTAAAATAGAGAATAGCGGAGTCTTCCGTAATGTCTGGCTCCTGGCATTTCTTGCAATCAATTAACTTTGGCAGCATCAATGGTGCCAGTATCATGAACTTATTGACTTCTCTTGTTATCATAATAATTCTATTTTAAATTGATAGTATATATTTTTTCAAAAGTTGTTGGGGTAGCAGGTAGTTTAATGCCTGCTGTTTGATGTCGAATGTTTTAGCGAATTTCTTCGACTTCGGGATTTGTCTTATGATGTAATCAAAGTTGCTCCTTTCTTCTGTTGTCAGCGTGGCAAGTGTGAATTGGTCAATACTTATGAATGGTTGGATAATCATCCAAAGGTACGCATTACCTTGCGCCTTGTCCCTTATGTCCATCCGATTGATGTCGTTCACACAAACGACAGCATTTTGCAAGAGTCTTCTTCCTGTTCTCATGGACATATAAATCATAGCGTCTTTAGGAGCAATCTTGCCTTCTCTTGAAGCAACAAATATCTTCCTACAAATGCTATCAGTCCTTTTGGTTATGTCAGACAGTGGTTCGTTACTCATTTCGAACAGATGAACCAAGAAAGAGCGAAAGAAGAAATCTTCTTGCTTGATGAAATCCAACATATCTTTCTTGCTGTTGATTGTATTCTTGTTTGCCATTGCCAGAAAGTAACGGTATCTTTTTAGAATGGAGCTTTTGTCAGACTGGCTTATTGGCGTTTTATTTAAAGAGTCGAAAAATGGTTCGGCTTCCTTCACTGCCTCTTGAATATCCTTGTCCTCCTTGAACGGGGATGACTGCTCCTTCAGGGCTAACACGTCTGCATAGTCATATCGCCATGTTTCAGACAGTCTTAGCATTTCGCTTCTTATGGAATCATGAACGCTAAACAGGGACTGTGCGATACCTTCATTTTTCATGAGGATAGAATCTTTCCTGAGATAGTTGACAACCGTGTCTTTTGTTTCTTTCCATTGACTCATGAGAATGCCAAAATCTTTTGTGTTGGAAGTTTTAGTGTTCCTTAAAAAGGTGAGTTGTTCCCGATATGTATTGATGGCATCCTCGGGAGAGCTAAAATCATACTTGTTGTTTGAGCATGAAGTATTGCTCGTAAGCAATAATAAGGCGCAAGCCATACATAAAATGCCCGAAGAAGATTTTATGTATGCAAAAGAATCCTTTATCAATGTCTGGTGTCTTTTTATCATTATTTTTGTTTTTTTTGATTTTGGGTGCAAAATTAATAAAAAAAGTTTATTATTTTGATATTGTGTATCAATATATTAATATTTGGTTCTCAAAATATAGAAAATAGAACCAATAGATATGCAATGATTATTTTTTATACAGTAAGTGTAAATAATGTTGTAAATATTTGGATATTAGGATGATGTTGTTTATTTTTGCATTTGTGTTATTAAGTAATATTATTAATATGAAGAATATAGGGTTTGTGATTGCTGCACAAAATATTGAGCAGACAGAATGTGTGGTCGAGTTAATGAAGAAATATGGATGCGTTAGTATTCATGTTGAAGAACTGCGTTCCAATAACAGGTTGAGATGGAAAGAGTTCGTTGACGAACTTGAAGATTCAGATGTAGCAATCTTATATTCTTTCGACAATGCCTTCAAGAACATTCATGACATGATTTTTTTTCTGAAATTTTGCTCAAAGAGAAATATCCGCATAGTTTCGATAGAGGACAGAGTGGATTCCAATGATACGCTTCCCTCTGGTCAAACTATCAAGGATATATTTGATGTGGTTTGCAAGATGTTTAGCAAACGTGATAGGAATAGCCATGACGACATAGAGGCAGACCTCTATTCAAACAGGCATTCTGATAGAAGACTAAAACGTTATAGAATGGTTATCAACATGTATAATGCCGGGTACAGCGTAAAGGAAATCATGGAACGTACTGGGTACAGGGGCAAAAGCAACATATATAGAATATTGCATCTTTATGATGTCTCTCTGGAATATCCTGCAATGTCACGGAGCAAGTCCAGCAATGATGTTCCTATCTAACTTTTCCCTTAGGTCTCAAATTAGATAAGGGAGGGAAATGATGATAGTTTCGGTGTCAGGGACTATTGTTATTTCGCTTTTTTGAGTGCATGATAGGAAAGGGAGGGTGGGACAATATAGTATGTAGTATTAATGATGGCGGTGAAATTGCCTCCTTGGATTTCAGAAGAAAAGCTGTGAGGACGGAGATGTTCGTCCTTTGCGTTTGCTCCTGAAATCCAAGGACACAATTTGCCATCATGTTCGGCTTTGCCATTAGCACCCTTAGCCTGTCCATTCATGGATAGCCTAAGGGTGCTAACGGCATGAAGTCGAAAAACTACATTCTATATTGTTGGGTATTTTGCTTTGTCATTATTTTCGTGTAACTCTCAGTTTGTTCTGCGGGTGGGAAACAAGTGTTACCAGATTTCTGGTGTCTCTTGTTGGCGGTGGGAGCCTTTTGGGGTGAATGTAGCGAAAAATAGAGTGAGATACGGCATGTAGCCCAAGCTAAGTCGCTGATTCTTAGCCAAAGTTTTCTCGTAGCGGAGCATTGGCTACTCCGCTACAAGAAAAAAAGTCTTTTTAAGACTCAATGATGGTGGGTTCGTCATTTCCATATGACAGATTTCCTTCAAAGTTCAACGTTTCTTTTTGCACCCCATGCTTTTGTATGTATTTGTTAGTTGTTGTTATGTCGCTATGCCTAGCTTGGTCACGAGCCACAACAACACCTTGCGAATTGGCGAGGTCTCTGATTCCAGAATCCTTCAAGCTGTAAAATTGGTAATGTTCGTCCCAATGCAAGGCTTCACGCATTTTCTTCCATCTTCTGTTGAATTGGTCGGCGTTGCTCCGCGAAGCATTAGGCTTGAAGCCTTCTCCAAAGAGAAAATGACTGTTGGGGTGAGCGAATGTGTTCAAGTCCAGCATCAGCTTGATGATGGTTTTGTTAAGCCCGACCTCGGCATCCTTGTGGTTCTTACTGAACTCCTTGGAAACAAAGACGGTTTGGCCCTTGATGGAAATGTCACCCACTTTCAGGTGGCTAAGTTCCCCTGGTCTGATCAGTGTGTAATATTGCATAAGGCAAGCCAAATAGAAGTGTTTGTCCTCTTTTTCGAGATATGATGACATCTGCTGCAACATCTTTGGGGTAAGGTCTTTCCTGTATTTCTCATGCTCGGGCATGACTTTGATTGGCTCGACGGGGTTGCTCTTGATGTTTTTCCGGGCAATCAAAAACTCGGCAAAGCTATATAGCCATCCTCTGTAGTTGTTGCGTGTACGAGGTGAGCTTTCCCGGTCGAGAAATATCCAATCCAGAAATCCATTGCAAAAAGCGACATCAAACTGATAGACGTAAGTTATAGGAGTGGTCATGGATTTCAAGTATTCTTTCAAGATGTTTACTCTTGAACGGTAACTGTCTCTTGTTTTCTTCCTGTCCATTCTGTCGACATACTCCAGGTATCTGTTGATGCACTCGTCGAATTTGACAAATCCACGAGCGTCGTCTGCGGTCACCCAAGGATTCCACCCTTGGGCGAGCTGCGCAGTGAGAACTTTGATGATTTCTGCAGCTCTGCGCTTTTTCTCAGATACTGTCAAGTTGTTCCCTATATAGTATCTTTTGCGTCTCATATCATTGGTCGCTGGATCAAAAGCGAAAAAATCCACAAACCAGCGTACACCTTTGTGCAATGTGGGGAAGGTGTAGCCTACGAGACTTGAAACATTACCAGTACGAAAATTTGAACACATTTTTTTTAACATCTTTTATATCCCATTGTTGCAGGGATGAAAGACGTTGTTACTACGAAGTGGCGCATATCTGGCGCAGGCCTAAAACTGAAAAGTGGCATAACTCTCTGATTTTCAGATAGTTACGCCACTTTGCGCGGAGAGAGAGGGATTCGAACCCCCGGTACCTCTCAGTACGCCGGTTTTCAAGACCGGTGCATTCGACCACTCTGCCATCTCTCCAAAGATTCGGCTTGAATGACTATAGCTTGTTTTGTTAAGCGGTTGCAAAGGTACGGCTATTTTCTGACTCTACCAAATTTTTTTCGATGTTTTTTTAGAAAATATCAATAAAATATGTAAAAATGCGCAGAAATAGGGCGAAAACGGCTTGTTTTGCTTAAAATATTGAGGGCGAAACATGGAAAAAGGGCTGCCGCTGCAGCCCCAACCTTGATAACCTTAAATCTAATACTATGAAAAACACATTGCAAATATACGTAAATATCTAATACGTGATGTATAAAAAACAGAAAATTTGCATGTGTCACTCGTATTTTAATATTTTTCAAGCATAAATGGAGCTTGGCTTGGCTTCAATCCTAAACCAAGCTCGATTTTTTAATCCATGTAATTTCTCTTCTTGAACTCCTCGTAAAGTGGCGCAGCCAATATCTTGGCATCGGGATGAGGTGCTCCTGTCGTGCCTATGGCGCGCAGGTCGAAGAAATGCTTCCAGTCGCTGACGAATGCGGTATGTACCAATTCTGTACTTGTGTCGAGTGGAAGGATGGTGCGGGCTTCTTGTGGCTTGCAGCCTGCCTCTACTAACTTCATGTAGGCAAATTCTGCTGCGAGGTTGGCGAACAACCAGTATTGCAATTTGTTCCATTCGCTGTTTTTGCCTTCGCTTGCTTGTTGGCAGAGCGTCGTGAATGTTTCCTTCGAGGTATCAAGGAGGGCGAATGGGGCTTCTTGACTTGCATCAGAACTGTCGGACTCTGATTCTACCCAGATAGGCAAGTTGATGCTAATCTCGTTGTCGAATTTATTTTTGGAATAGTTGCAGTAGCGAGTGCTTTGTTCTGCCATGGAGTTTGCACGATGGCGGTTGTACTCTCGGGTGATGGCTATTTGGGTAGTGAAATGCACGGTGATTCTTTGCTCGTGCTTTCCTGCTTGGTATTCGCTGAGATATTGCAGGTCATCAAGCCATTTGTTCTCTGCCAAGACACGAAGGTTGGTGGTGATGTAGTCTTTGCCGTCGGTTGTGTTGAGGCGAGAGAACTTGTTGGTGGCGTAGTGAGGGAGATGGTTGTGGTCGCAAGTAAGATAGACGGTTCCATGCTCCAACATGGCGAAATGCTCATGCTCGATCATTCTGCCCACGAAAGGTTTGGCAGAGTCTTCTGTCGTGTTGTTCTCACTCTTGTAGCACACTCTTCCTGCGCGTTCTATCTGTTGATAGATGCCCATCTCGCCTGGCTTTTGTTCCCAGATTTCGTATGAAGGTTTCTGTATTTTCATTTTTAGATATATTTTTGGGTGCAAAGATACAACAAAAAGTTGAAAATCAGTAAGATTTGAAGCAAAAACATGGATCACCTTCTTCGGATTGACACAGTTTCGATAGGCGCAATTTGATAAATCGTGCTAAATTTATAGTCAACCCACACACTGGACTCACAGGAACCCGAACTTGTCTTTTGGTCTTGCAAAGATACGCATTCTTTTTCGGAATCCGTC
>CAVGEN010000018.1:10115-22653 GCA_963628185.1 Waltera intestinalis
TCCGATGTCCTCGAACAGATGAGTGCGGTACACCTTCTCCATCTTGATGATACCCAAAAACACTTCTTATTTCTTTTTCTTGATAAAATATGTGCAGCATTATTTGTAAATGACATGAAAAGGTTGTACCTTTGCCGTCATTCTAGCGAATATATTATATAATAAGGTATAAGGAAAAATGGAAATAAAGCCGATAGCACGATTTCGATCGCCCTTCAAGAGCAAGTTTGGCATTCCCAAGCAGGCTGGGTTGGTCGAGGAGTTGGAGGGACAGATTGTTTTTGAACCAGAGTTCCGCAATCCTGATGCTTTGCGAGGGATAGAGGGATTTGATTTCTTGTGGTTGATTTGGGAGTTTTCCGCCAACAAGCACAAGGCTAATAGTCCTGTGGTTCGTCCGCCCGTTTTGGGTGGTAACGAGAAAATGGGTGTTTTTGCCACTCGCAGTCCTTTCCGCCCCAATAATATCGGATTGTCTTCCGTTCGTATTTTAAAGGTGGAGTGGGAAAGTAGCCGTGGTCCCATTGTCCATGTGAAAGGTGGAGACTTGATGGATGGCACACCGATATATGACATCAAGCCTTATGTGGTTTATGCTGATTGTCACCCCGAGGCCCGTAGCGGTTTTGTGGATGAGAGGAAGTGGGAGAAGTTGCAGGTTCTGGTTTCCGAAGAAGTGAGATCGCATCTAGTCAACCAAGGTTTGTCGGATAAACAGATAGAGGTGTTGCGGGAGGTCTTGGCGCAAGACCCTCGTCCGCATTATCAAAAAAATCCCCACAAGGTGTATGGTATGCCTTATCAGGACATGGACATTCATTTTAGAGTAAAGGATGGTGTGTTGGTGGTTGAGAAGTGAAAGTGTCCAGGGGTAAAGATAAAAAAGATGAAAAGAAAAGGCGGCCTCCAAATGGAGAACCGCCCTAATGAAAGGAGGAGTGGTACCACCAGGAATCGAACCGGGGACACAAGGATTTTCAGTCCTTTGCTCTACCAACTGAGCTATGGCACCATTTTTGATTTGCGGTTGCAAAGGTACAATAAGTTTTTTAATTAAGCAAGAGAAATTTGAATTATTTCTCTTGCTTAATGTTTATTAACTAAAAAGAAGTCTTTGACTTTTGTACATTAGCGGCTTGGCATGGTGTCAGAACTAGTCTTTCAGTGGATTCCAGCCTTGTGCCTTGAGTTCGAACTCCTGATCGTCACGAGTGATGAGCATTTGGCCTAGGCTTGCATGGGTGATGTAACCAATTTGTTTCACGCCCTCCATCTCCTCGATCTTGGCATGGTCGCCGATAGGGACAGTGAAAAGAAGTTCGTAGTCCTCGCCTCCGTTTAGGGCGCAAGTGGTAAGGTTCATGTTGAACTCCTCTGCCATAACTGCGGTCTGATAGTCGATGGGGATGTTCTTCTCATAGACACGGCAACCGCAGTTGCTCTGTTGGCAGATGTGCATTAGTTCGCTGCTCAGTCCGTCACTGATGTCCATCATGGCGGTAGGACGTATGCCTGCCTCGTGGAGTTGGGCGATGATGTCGCCACGTGCCTCTGGTTGCAACTGGCGTTGCAAGAGGTATTCCTTTCCTGCGAAATCTGGTTGGAAGTTGCGCATGTTGGCAAGGTCTTGGTTGAGCACGGCAAGTCGCTGTGTCTCCCCGTTTGCCTTGGCTTCGGCTATCTTCTTGCGGATGTCTTCCACCTGTCCGTAATATACAGCCTTTTCTCTTTCGAGCAATTGCAATCCCATGTAGGCACCTCCGAGGTCGCCTGAAACACAGATGAGGTCTGTCTCCTTGGCGCCGTTTCTATAGACGATGTCTTCTTTGGCAGCTTCGCCGATGCAGGTGATGCTGATGGCAAGTCCTGTATATGAAGAGGTTGTGTCGCCTCCCACAATATCGACGTTCCATTTGTCGCAAGCTTTGCGAAGGCCGCGATAGAAATCGTCGAGGTCTTCCACCTTGAATCGTTTGCTCAAGGCTATGCTCACCACGATTTGCCGTGGCGTGCCATTCATGGCAAAGATGTCGCTGATGTTGACCATGGCACTCTTGTAGCCCAAGTGCTCCATGTCGATATAGGTTAAGTCGAAGTGAACACCCTCCATGAGCATGTCGGTGGTCACCAGCACCTCCTTGTCGGGATAGTGCATCACGGCACAGTCATCGCCTACGCCATAAATAGTAGAGGCGTTCTTGCTCTCGTATCCTTTGGTGAGATGGTCGATAAGGCCGAACTCACCCAATTTTGCTATATCCATATATAATAATGTTATGATCTGCGAATCATCTCACGCATGATTTCCGTCATCTTAGGTTGTGCGTTGTTGGCGGCAATCTGTACTTCCTCGTGGCTTACCTGTACTGGAACGTCGAATCCGCCGAGGTCGGTGATGATGCTGATGCCAAACACCTTGATGCCACAGTGGCGAGCTACGATGACTTCAGGTACGGTGCTCATGCCGACAGCATCGCCTCCAAGGATGTGGTACATGCGATACTCGGCCGGTGTCTCGAAGGTAGGTCCTTGCACCCCTACATATACACCATGTTGTAGAGTGATGCCTTTTTCCTTGGCGATTTCATCGGCAAGGTTGCGGAGCTGTTTGTCGTAAGCCTCGTGCATGTCAGGAAAACGAGGCCCAGTAGGGAAGTTCTTGCCACGCAGAGGATGCTCGGGGAAGAAGTTGATGTGGTCGTTGATAATCATCAAGTCGCCGACATGGAATGCAGGGTTCATGCCGCCGGAGGCGTTGCTGACGAACAGGGTCTCTATGCCCAATTCGTACATCACGCGCTCGGGGAACGTCACCTCCTTCATGTTGTAGCCCTCGTAGAAATGGAAACGTCCTTCCATCGCCATGATGTCCTTGCCACCCAACTTGCCGAAGATAAGTTTGCCGGCGTGGCCTTCTACTGTAGATACAGGGAAGTTTGGTATCTCACTATATGGAAACTCATAGCTGTCAGTTATTTCTGAAGCTAATTGTCCGAGGCCTGTCCCCAGGATGATTGCTGTCTTCGGACTTGTGGTCATCCTTTCTTTTAGCCAGGATGCTGTTTCTTGAATTCTTTCGTACATAGCTTATGATTTTTTCATTAAATTTTTCTTCTTGTTCGAGCATGAAACTTACCTTGATGGGCAGTTCGTACATGCTTTCCTTTACTTTCTCGTGGAGTCCTTCGCTTTCCCTGAGCCGCACTGCGTCTTTTTCGGTTGTGATGATGAGGCGTGGCTGGGGCATATGTTCAAAGGCCTCGTTGATGCGGTCGATGTCCTTTCCTTTGAAATGGTGGTGGTCGCCAAAGGTTAAGGAGGTCATGCTCTTCACCATCGGTTTGAGGTCGTGCTCCATCTGCTTGGGAGAGGCGATGCCAGTCAGCAGCAAGACATGATAATCTTTCAGGTCTGTCGGTTCTTTGCCAGAGAACACACCTTTCGGAGTGTCGTAGTTGATGCACGTGAAAAAGAGTTGTTGGAAAGGATAGAGATCCATAGCCTTTGTCAACACTCTGAATTCCATCGGATTCAAGTCTTTGGGGCACTTGGTGATAATCACGATGTCGGCACGGCTTTTTCCGCATAGTGGTTCCCGGAGTCTGCCAGCGGGTAACATCTTGTCGTAGATGATGAGTCGATGGTAATCTACCAGGAGGATATTGATGCCTGGCTTGACATACCGATGTTGGAAGGCATCGTCGAGCAGGATGACATCCGTGTCCTTGGAGGCTTCCTCACTTTGTAGGTTCTCAATGCCTCTGACTCTCTTGGCGTCCACGGCGACATGGATGTTGGGGAACTTCATGTGCATCTGGAATGGTTCGTCGCCTATCTCGTGCATGGTCGTGTCCTTGTCGGCAAGCACGTACCCTTTGCTCTTTCGTTTGTATCCACGGGAGAGTACGGCTATCTGCATCTTGTCTTGCAACAATCGGATGAGGTATTCCACGTGGGGAGTCTTGCCAGAGCCGCCCACGGTGATGTTGCCTACCGAGATGATTGGTATGCTGAAGGCCTTGCTCTTCTTGATGCCGACATCGAAAAGCCAATTTCTGAAGCGAACGCCGATGCCGTAGAGCCAGCTCAACGGCAGCAGCCATTCGTTTATCTTGATCAAGTCTCCTTCTGTTCTCATTTCCTTACTTTTAGAAAATTACACCTTATTATGTGGTAGGGAATTTCTCTGTTTTATTCCTTTATCTGATGTTCAGCACGAAAGGGAGAGCTGCTTGCACCGGCTCTTTTTCTTTCATGTTGCGTACCATCATGAATGGCTTATACCACTCACCCAAGGTGAGGCGCAACTGCTCGTCGAGGTAGGTGCCTTGGCTTCCTGTCGCAACATCCAGTAATTGGTCCATCCATCCGACGGTGACAGGATATTCTTGGGCGTGGTAGTCTGAAACCTTGGCTAGTTGGGCAGCCTTGGCTACTGCATCGTCCAAACTTCCGAAGCCGTCTATCAACTTGATGCCCTTGGCATCCATTCCGATCCAAACTCTACCTTGCGCTATGTTTTCCACTTGTGCGACGCTGAGCTTTCTGCCGTCAGCCACACGTTTGCGGAAAAGACCGTACCCGCGGTTTACGTGTGCTTGCAAGTAAGTCAGCTCCTCAGGATTCCAGGGTCGCGACAAGCCTGCGGTGGTATAGGCACTGTTGCGGTTGGTTTTCACCTCGTCGTATTTGAAACCGATCTTTTTGGTCATCAGGTCGCTGAAATCAGGCAGTGCTCCGAAGATGCCGATGCTACCCGTGAGGGTAGTGGGTTGCGCCATGATGTATCTGGCTCCCATGCTCATGTAGTAGGCACCCGAAGCCGCCATTCCACCCATGCTTACGACCACAGGTTTCTTCTTGTTGAGTTGGCTGACTGCACGCCAGATTTGTTCAGAGGCGTAGGCGTCGCCGCCACCCGAGTTGATGCGGAGCACCACTGCCTTCACGTTTCTGTCATCTTCCAGATTTTGCAGGTCTTTGATAACCTTGCTGCTCACGATTTGGTTTTCACCTCCTATATAGTTAGGGGTTGCCATCCTCACGATGTCTCCTTGGCAATAATAGACTGCCACTTGGTCGCCTGTCATCTTACTGTCGATCGCTGCATTGATGTCTTCGATGCTTGCTTGGTTGATTTTGTCGTCGGCATTCAGACCGAGTTGTTTCTTGACCACGTTCTTGATTTCGTCATAATAGCAGAAACCATCCACCAACTTGCGTGACTTCAATAGCTTGGTGTCTTCGAATGCCATCAGACCGTCGGCATAGTGGTTGAGCGAATCCTTATTGATGCCGCGGCTCTTGCCAACCTCTGTGAGCATCTGTTGCCACAGTCCACCGATGTAGCGGGATACCTGCTCGCGGTTGGCATCGCTCATCTTGTCCTCGGTGTAAGTCTCGGTAAAACTTTTGTACTTGCCCACTTTGACAACGGTGAAGTGGATGCCAAACTTGGCTGCCACATCTTTTATGTATTGTGGTTGCGAGGCGATACCATGCCAATCGATGGAGCCCTCGGGGTTGACGTACACCTTGTTGGCTACCGATGAAAGGTAATATCCGCCTTGCGAGTAGGTGTCTCCGTAAGAGATAATCCACTTGCCGCTCTTCTGGAAGTCGGCGAGTGCGTTGCGTATTTCCTGTAGGGTGGCATAGTCGGTTTCCAGCATGCCAGTCTCCAGGTAGATACCTTTCACCTTGTTGTCGGTCTTCGCCTTCTTGATGGCGGAGAGAATGTTGTTCATGCCTAGTTGGTTGATCTGGTTGCCAGTCAGTTGTCCGAGCCAATTGTCCTCGGCACGGTCTTCTATCTGGCCTTGCAACTTGAGTACCAACACGGTGTTGTCGAGTAGTGCTGGTTGTCCGCTGCTTGATAATGCCATTCCTATCAAACAGATGAAACTTAGGGCGAACATGATGATGCCGAAGGCGAAAATTCCCACGATGGTTGCTGCCACATTCTTAAAGAACTGTTTCATACAGGTATCTATTTGTGTTAAAACTTAGCTTAATTTCATGCAAAGATAGGAAAAAAAACACAAATACCAAACTTATTTATACTAATTTACAAGAAAATGCACGAAAAACAGTTACTAGTTCGTAAAAAATGCTTATCTTTGTGCCTGTTATGCAGAACTTAGCATAAAAAACAGAATTTAGTCTGTCTTATGAATCAACAAACCATTTAAATATTGATATTACTAACGATGAAAAGATTTTTTGTTTTCTCTTTGATGGCATGCCTCGCCATGGCTATGTCCGCCCAATCTACCGCTCGCAAGTTTGTGCTCAAGAATAGCTCGGACGGTCAGAGCGAACTCACTTGTTATCTACCTCAGAATCCTACGGGACGTGCCGTGGTCGATTGCCCCGGTGGCGGCTATACCCATCTCTCCATGGATAACGAGGGACATCATTGGGCGGAGTATTTCAATAGCAAGGGTATCGCTTATTTCGTACTGAAATATCGTATGCCGAAGGGAAATCGCAATATTCCTCTGGGTGACGCCTATCAGGCGATGCGTACCGTGAGAGACAGTGCCCGGGTATGGCAAATCAATAAGGAAGACGTGGGTATCATGGGATTTTCGGCAGGTGGTCACTTGGCTTCGTCTGTCAGCACTCATGCTCCATACGATGCACGCCCTAACTTCTCCATCCTCTTCTACCCGGTCATCTCGATGAATGAGCGCGTTACTCACAAAGGGTCTTGCGTCGGCTTTTTGGGCGAAGAACGCTATACCAACAAAAAACTCGTGGAAGAGTGGTCGAACGATAAGGCTGTGCGCAGCCATCTCACCCCCCATGCCATCCTCATGATGTCTAACGATGACAAGGCTGTGCCGCCTGTCACCAATGGCGTGGCTTACTATACGGCGATGCACAAGGCTGGGAATAATTGCGAACTGCATGTTTATCCTACTGGCGGACATGGTTGGGGATTCCGTTCCACTTTTGCGCATCACGACCAGATGCTGAACGACTTGACTTCCTGGCTCGACGGATTCAAGGCCCCCAGGGAGGATGCCATTCGGGTGGCTTGCATCGGAAACTCCATCACCGATGGCTATGGTATCATGAATGCAGACTCCAAGGGGTATCCTGCCTTGCTCCAGAAAAAACTGGGCGACGGTTACGAGGTGAAGAATTTCGGTGTCTCTTCTCGTACGATGATGAACAAGGGGGACATTCCTTACATGAAGGAGATGGCATGGAAGGATGCGCAGGCTTTCAATCCGAACATCGTCATCATCAAGTTGGGTACCAACGACAGCAAGGCGCATAACTGGAAACTTGGGGCGGAGGAGTTTCGTCAGAGCATGCAGGCGATGATAGATACCTTGAAGTCATTGTCAAGCAACCCGAAGATTTATCTCTGTTCGCCAATTCCGGCGTTCAAGGGCACTTGGACGATTAGTGACAGTGACATAGTGAATGGTGAGGTGCCTGTCATCCAGAAACTTGCCAAAAAGAACAAATGTGGTTTCATCGACCTCCACACCTTATATAATTATAAGGATTTGATGCTTGGTGACGGTATCCATCCGGATGACAAAGGGGCAGGTAAGATTGCAGACCTAGTTTTCCAGGTGTTGGCTACACCCGGGGAAGCTCCCAAGGTGAAAGCTCCCAAGGTGAAAGCTCCCAAGGTAAAAACTCCCAAGGTGAAGGCTCCAAAATAGCGAATGTTGACCATTTGTCAGTATATGTGTAGAAACGAACGTGCCAAAGTGTCAGTTGTGATGCTTTGGCACGTTTTTCGTATTTGGCATGGATGTTGAGCGACCAAGCCAAAGGAGGTTTCGGGAGCAAAAACTTAAGTAATAACAATTAAAACATATAGAATCATGAACATTAAACCATTAGCAGACAGAGTGCTGGTACTTCCTGCACCAGCCGAGGAAAAAGTAGGTGGAATCATCATCCCTGACACAGCAAAGGAGAAACCACAGCGTGGAAAGATTGTTGCCACTGGCAAGGGCACTAAGGATGAAGAGATGATTCTCAAAGAGGGCGATACCGTTCTTTACGGTAAGTATGCTGGCACAGAACTCGAGTTCGAGGGTACTAAGTACATGATGATGCGCCAGAGCGACGTGCTCGCAGTGGTAGAGGAGTAAGATAAGTGAAGGGTGAAGAATTCGTACGCTCTGTAACTTAACATTTAACACTTAACATTTAACATAAAAAATAAAGGAAATGGCAAAAGATATCAAATACAATATGGATGCTCGTGACCTCTTGAAGAAGGGTGTCGATCAGTTGGCTAACGCAGTGAAGGTAACTCTCGGTCCTAAGGGACGCAACGTGGTAATCGAAAAGAAGTTTGGCGCTCCTCAGATTACCAAGGACGGTGTAACCGTTGCCAAGGAAGTAGAGTTGGAGGATAAGTTTGAGAACACTGGCGCTCAGCTCGTTAAGAGCGTGGCTAGCAAGACTGGTGACGATGCTGGTGACGGTACAACTACCGCAACCATCCTTACCCAGGCGATCGTGACCGAGGGCTTGAAGAACGTAACCGCAGGTGCCAACCCTATGGACTTGAAGCGTGGCATTGACAAGGCTGTGGCTGCAGTCGTTGAGTTCATCAAAGATCATGCAGAGCAGGTGGATGACAACTACGACAAGATAGAGCAGGTGGCTACTGTTTCTGCCAACAACGACGCTGAGATTGGTAAACTCCTGGCAGACGCTATGCGCAAGGTTTCCAAGGACGGTGTCATCACCATCGAGGAGAGCAAGAGCCGTGATACCAACATCGGTGTGGTAGAGGGTATGCAGTTCGACCGTGGTTACTTGAGTGGCTACTTCATGACCGATGCCGACAAGATGGAGTGCGTAATGGACAATCCATACATCCTCCTCTATGATAAGAAGATTTCCAACCTTAAGGAGTTCTTGCCAATCCTCCAGCCTGCTGCAGAGAGCGGTCGCCCATTGCTCGTTATCGCTGAGGACGTGGATTCGGAGGCATTGACTACATTGGTGGTCAACCGTTTGCGTGGTGGCTTGAAGATTTGTGCTGTGAAGGCTCCTGGTTTTGGCGACCGTCGCAAGGCTATGCTGGAAGACATCGCTGTGCTGACTGGTGGTGTAGTCATCTCAGAGGAAAAAGGCTTGAAGCTTGAGGAGGCTACACTTGATATGCTGGGTTCTGCCGATAAGATTACCGTAACCAAAGACAATACGACTATCGTGAATGGCCATGGCGAGAAGGCTAACATCCAGGAACGTGTGGCTCAGATTAAGAACGAAATCGAGAACACCAAGTCTTCTTACGACAAGGAGAAACTTCAGGAGCGTCTTGCCAAGCTCGCCGGTGGTGTGGCTGTCCTCTATGTAGGTGCCAATTCCGAGGTGGAGATGAAGGAGAAGAAGGATCGCGTGGACGATGCACTCTGTGCTACTCGTGCCGCAATAGAGGAAGGTATTGTTGCTGGTGGTGGCACCACCTACATCCGTGCCCTTGATGCCTTGAAAGACTTGCAGGGTGAGAACGCTGACGAGACCACGGGTATCCGCATCGTAGAGCGTGCCATCGAGGAGCCTCTCCGTCAGATTGTTGCCAACGCAGGTGGCGAAGGAAGTGTCGTAGTCAACAAGGTTCGTGAGGGTGAAGGTGACTTCGGTTACAATGCTCGCAAGGATATCTATGAGGATATGCGTCAGGCTGGTATCGTTGACCCGGCCAAGGTGGAACGTGTGGCTCTGGAGAACGCTGCTTCTATCGCAGGCTTGTTCTTGACGACAGAGTGCGTGTTGGTTGACAAGCCAGAGCCAGCCGCAGCTGCACCGGCAGGTGGCGCAGGCATGGGTGGTATGATGTAAAAAATATCAGTCATATAAATCAAAGAGGATGGTCTTTCACGGATTATCCTCTTTTTTTGATGTTTGTTTTTTTGCATAAAACTATGTTTTTGTAAAGCTAGTGTTTCAAAGCGGGGATGATTCTTAGAGAATTATCCCCATTTTTGATTATTTTAGCATTTTACTTTGCAAATTTCAGCAAAATTGCTTGGAAGATATTTGCTTTTTTTGTAATTTTGCAGCGTGGTTTTAATAAAGTATCGGTTTAGGAACCGACAAAGATATTTTTTTGATTTGTTTTAGTAGATTAGTTTTTAAGTAGTTTGTTTTTTGGAAATCGGTTGTCGTGAGACATCCGATTTTTTTTGGTCTTCTTCTTTCGTTTCATCAGGCAAGTATTTCCCTTTCTTTTCTTCTTCTGATAAAATAATGCCATATTCTTTGCACTAAATCAGAAAAATATTGTATTTTTGCAGCATGAAACAGATTGATTGGAAAAAAGCTTTGGTCTTCTTGGTCGTTATCGGGGGGCTGATTTTTATTACTAAGGTGGAGTTGGGACTGACTACGCTAAATTCTTTCCTGACAACACTCGGTATCTTGTTGATTCTTTTTGTGGGTGATAATTTCGCCCAGAAAATCGACTACGAACGTAAGCGTCGAAAGCTGGAGAAGGAAGCTAAGAATCAATGAACTAGTACTTTACTTCAATATTTTACATTGTTACAAGCGTGGAAAAGTTAATCGAATTATATAAGTCTTGGGCTGGTGCAGAACCCTTGGAAGTCGTGAAAATAGCGGGACAGGGGAGCAATCGCCAGTACTTCCGTATCTTCCGACAGGATGGAGGGGCGGTGATTGGTGTCATCGGTACGAGCCGGGATGAGAATCATGCCTTTGTGTATCTTGCTAAACATTTTAAACTGAGACAATTACCCGTGCCAAATGTGCTGGCGGTGAGCGGGGATGAGTTGCGCTATATTCAAACCGATCTAGGAAATGTTTCGCTTTTTGATGCCATCCGTGGTGGGCGTGAGGCTGGTGGACGCTATAATCAGAAGGAGAAAGAGCTTTTGATGAAGACGATCCGTGAGTTGCCTAACATACAGATGCGTGGTGCTCGTGGCTTGGAGTGGGGGAATTGTTATCCCCAGCCGGAGTTTGATGTAGATAGCGTGCTCTTTGACCTGAATTATTTCAAGTATTGTTTTTTGAAGCCAACCGACTTGGATTTTCATGAACTGAAGTTGGAGGCTAACTTCCGTCTTTTTGCAAAAGACTTAACTTCAGAACAGATGGATAGTTTTCTTTATCGTGATTTTCAGGCGCGCAACATAATGCTTGACAAAAATGGGAATCCGTACTTTATTGATTTCCAAGGTGGGCGCAAGGGTCCCTTTTACTATGACCTGGCCTCATTCCTTTGGCAAGCATCGGCAAAATATTCATTCAAGCTCCGTCGGGAACTAGTATGGGAGTATTATCAATCTCTCAAGAATTATACGGAGGTGCCGTCGGTACGCCATTTCGTCAATCGTCTGAGCCTCTTCGTTCTCTTCCGCACCTTGCAGGTTTTGGGAGCATACGGATTCCGTGGCTATTTCGAGCGTAAGAAGCATTTTCTGGAGAGCATACCGCCAGCCATACAGAATCTGCGTGACTTGTTGAAGATGGGGGAGAAAGTGTTCCCTTATCCTTATATGATGGATATGTTGCGCCGACTTACTGAATTGCCTCAGTTCGCTCGTATCGAGAGTGCCGCTGTCAACCGTGCCGATGGTTATAAGATAGCCGACAACAATATCTATCGTGCCCATCCACAAGATGGACCAGCTACATTTTCCAAGTATGACGGCAAGGGTCCTTTGGTGGTGAGGGTGTATAGCTTTTCATTTAAGAAAGGTATTCCCGAAGACCCGTCGGGCAATGGAGGAGGTTATGTCTTTGACTGTCGAAGCACGCATAATCCCGGACGATATGAACCTTACAAGAAATTGACGGGCTTGGACGAACCTGTCATTCGATTCCTTGAGGATGACGGCGAGATACTTACCTTCTTGGAGAGTGTGTATCGGCTTGCCGACCATCATGTGAGCCGTTACATTCAGCGAGGCTTTACCTCCTTGATGTTCTGCTTCGGTTGCACGGGCGGGCAGCATCGCAGCGTCTATTCTGCCCAGCATCTGGCAGAACATATCCACGAGAAGTTTGGGGTGGAAGTAAGGATTTGCCACCGCGAGCAGAATATAGAGCAGGTTTTGCCAGCCAAAGAGTAGAAATGTTGATAAATGTTTTGTTCTTTGAGAAAAAAGGCGTAAATTTGCATCATTAAAACAATAGAATTATGCAAGGATTGGCTTTAGTTTACATATTGCTTATAATTATAGGTCTGGCATTGTTGGCTTGGCTTCATTCTGATGCAGGTAAACGCTTTTTGAGCGACGATTACTAAAATATAACAGCAAGAATGATGCAAGCAATGATATTCGCAGCAGGTTTGGGCACTCGCCTGAAGCCTCTTACCGACCGCATTCCCAAGGCGCTGGTAAGGGTAGGGGGAGAACCTCTGCTCAAACGAGTCATCTTTCAGTTGAAAGATGCAGGGTTCACTCGCATAGTAGTGAACGTTCACCATTTCTCCAGTCAAATCACAGATTATCTCCGCGACAACGACAACTTCGGCATGGACATCCGCATCAGCGACGAATCGGAAAAGCTCCTCGAAACG
>CAVGEN010000019.1:0-28605 GCA_963628185.1 Waltera intestinalis
TCTAACTCTCAATTTTCGATTGGCAAATTCTCAAACTGTTTCTTTTTGACTATAATACTCTCGGTTGGAATAGTTACATTTATCCCTACCTTTTCAATAATGAGAGAGGGAGTAGGGAATCCGACATACTGCTTTTGGGCAGTCTGGGCGTAAGAGAATAGATGGGTTGTTCCACATCCTAAAATAATAAGTAATGTTTTCATGATTCGTGCTTTTTAATAAAGTTCTGAAAATCACAGCAAAGATAATCTTGAATTAAGTTAGCTCTGGTATAAAAAATGTCCAAATGTATTGAAAAATGTTCAAAATATACAACAAAAGAATTGTTTGGTTACCGCCAATGACTTGTTTAGCGATCTTCAATGACTAACAGAAAAAACTCTGTTAGTCATTGGCGGCTGATTGCCAAATAGTTTAAGGTTGTGATTTGGAGAACTACCCAAAAGAAAGTAGTGGTAATAAAAAGGAAAATAAAAAAAAGAGGGTGTAAGCCCTCTTCTTTTTATTCTTCAGTTGTTATCTTCGCCATGTTGAAGGCGGACACCTTGCCATCGGGAGATACGGTAGCGTTGACCTTGTAATTGTTCTCAGACTTGCTACCGTCGGTCTTGTCGATGTTTTGGCGAGCTGTGAATTGTACCTGGAACTCATACTCCTGGTCGCCAACCTCGCGCTTCTTGATTTGGTAGTCGTTGTTGAGGTGCCAGTTCATGTTGCTAACATCCTCCTTGTAGAGCTTGTGCATGAAGGTGACTACATCCGACTTTGTGGCAGAACCCTTGCCCAATAGGGACGAGAGAATGTCCTCGCAGGTGGCGGTCAAGCCATCCTCGTTACGGGAGTTGATGCTCTGGAAGAACTGGCGGAAGAGTCCGCTGATAACTTGTTTCTCTTCAGGTTGAACCTCGCTGCTCTTGATTTTCTTCATAGCGTTCTCCGCCTCTTCGATATGGGAGCCGTCGGCATGGGCGTCAAGGTAAGCTTGGTAGCTATCCACGGAATTCTCTTTCTTTGCCACCTGCCAGTCGATGGAGTCGATCTTGTTCCAAGCCTCCTGTTTGTGAGGAGAGTTGGGGTATTTCTGGAGGTATGCTTCGAGAGCTTCCTTCGAACCGCTGACCACGGTGTTGGTCCAGTCCTTGTCTATTTGCTGCAGCATACCGAGGTGAGCCATGATGGAGTCGCGGTGTGCCTCGTCACCATCCTTGTAAGTGTCGAGATAGCTCTGGAGCACCATCGGGTCGCTGCTCTGCATGGCATATTCGTATGCCTCCTGCTCCTTGTTCTTGTTGGCACTGTCGTAGAAGTAATACATGATGCCACATACGAGTATGGCGAAGATGAAGGAGATAATCAATATGGAGTGGTTGCCTTTCTTCTTCTCTCCATCGGGAGGAAGTTGGCTGCCGTTGCCCGTTTGTGAAGGAGGGGTTGGGGGAGTAGGAGGAACGGGAGCTGTGGATGGTGAGACGGACGGCACAGGAGGTACAGCCGCATAGGATGGACGATGGCAGTTAGGGCACATCTCCTGTTCCTTGAAATATACTTCACCACAGTTGGGACACTTGGTCACCTTGCCTGCAATCTCTACGCCGCAGCTAGGACAAACGGGTGCTTTGTCGCTGATTTGATGTCCGCACTCGGGACATTTTATAATTGCCATAATATCTTATTAAATTACAAATTATAAATGATAAATATTCTTTTTTTGCTTAAGCAAGGGAATCCTTCGCTCTTCCCTTATCTGTGTCGGAATCGGATTTCCCGAAGCTTATGCTTGCCCATGAATCGGCTTTTATCGACATAGCCGTTCACGCCGTTGAGTCGTCCCTTTCCAGTATATTGCCACATCTCGAAGTCTCTTCCATCGCGAAGCACAGGCTCACGCTTGGTGTATTGTGCTATCATGAGCTTGTAGCTGTCGAGCTTGCCCTGCAGGTAGTTGTCATAGAAGTTGGCTCCCGTGTAGATGAGAGGCTTCTGCTTGTAGGCTTTCTCCACGAGGTGCAGGAACTTGAAGAGGGAGTCGCAAAACTCCTCGGTGCCCATGTTGCTCTTGGTCTCCACATCTATCATCGGTAGCAGGTCTTGGTCGCCGGGGCGGCATTGGGTCATGAAGTTCTCCAGCTGGGTCTGCTGGGGGATTCGGGCACGGTAGAAGTGGTACGAACCCACTTTGAGCCCGTAGCGATGGGCCAGGTCTATGTTTTGCTTGTATTTGCTGTCCACATTGGTTCCGCCCTCGGTGGCCTTCAAATACACGTATGCCATCTTCGAGTTGTCGCCCACAGTCTCCCAGAACACATTGCCCTGGTAGTGGCTGAGGTCGATGCCATGTACGTGCTGGCAGGAATCCTCGCACTGTACTTGTGCGTGGACACCGAGGGATAGTAGGGATGTTATAATCGTGATAATTATTTGCTTCATAGATGCAAAGGTACAAAAAACGTCTGACATTTCTGCCAGACGACTACCTTTTTTATATATATTTTGTATTTCGGCCTAGCCAAGAACGTTCTTTTCTATCTTACTCCTCGATTTCGGAAAGCGATCGCAGGAAATTGTTGAGGAAATTGCTCGTGGTTTCTATCGGTGCATATCCGAAGTAGCGCATGCTTCGGCGCAAGTTCTTGCGCATGGTTCCCCCCGTGGTATGTACAAAGCCTGCCTGGGATTGCTGGAACTTGATTTCTTCCATGTCCTGGATGTTGTAGTACAGGGAACGGAGGGTGAGCTTGTAGGCTCCTCGCTCTACGGTGCGCACAAAGGGAATCTCGTCTTTCTCGAAGTCGAAGAAGGTGATGAGCACGCTGCCCTCCAGTTGTGCCATGCGTTGGATATGGAGTTTGCTGAGCCAGTTGTCTAGCTTGACGAAGTCCACCTTGTCTCCTCGTGTGCGTAAGTACTGGCCTAGTTGGATGATGCCACGCAGGCTGATGCCGCCGGAGTACATGGCGTTGACATTGCTGACGATGAGGCGCAGGAGATAGACGGTCTCTATGGACGTGTCGATGGCGTGAGGCTCGTCTTGCTGTATCTTGATGAGTCGGCGGTTAAGAAAACCGCTGTGTAAGGCCACCTCGCCTGAAGGGATGTTGTTCAGGTTTTTCATCATCTGGGCTATCTTCTTTTTCTTGAAGGTAGTCATCGGCTCCAACTGTTCTTTTGTCCCAAAGTTCTCGGAGCGTAGTTGGGTGAAAAGGTTTTTCTGTAAAAAGTCCATAAGCTAGCTGAATTTTTTGGGGTATCGGAAAGCTATGGCTAGCAAGGCTGCCACCCCGATTGCCGTCGGATAATATAAATAAGGTAAGATGTCGAGAGGACTGAGGCTCGACAACCCTGCTGCCAGAAGCATCTGCACGCCATATGGGATGAGTCCCTGCACGGTGCAGGAGAACGTGTCGAGGATGCTTGCAGCCTTTCGGTTATCGACTCCAAACTTGTCGCCTATCTTCTTCGAGATGTTTCCTACGGTGAGGATGGCGACGGTGTTGTTGGCGGTGCATACGTTTACCAGGGAGACGAGGGCTGCTATGGATAGCTCTGCTCCGCGTTTGCTGCCTACATGGGCGGTAATCTTGTTGATGATGAAGTCGATGCCGCCGTTCTCACGGATGATTTCGAGCATGCCGCCTGCCATCATGGCGATGATAATCAGCTCGCCCATGCCCGTAATGCCATTGCCCATTGCCGAGAACCAACCGAACAGGTCGTAGGAGTCGGGAGTGCCTAGCGCATGGCCTGCTATGCCGATGATGCCGCAAAGGATGGTGCCTAGGGTGAGCACGGCCATCACGTTCATGCCTGAGATGGCGGTTATGAGCACCACGATGTAAGGCAAGACCTTGATGTATTGCACCTCCTCGATGTGCGTCGGTGCTTTCGTTCCCATGCCTAGCACCGCATAGATGGCAAGGATGATGATGGCGGCGGGTATCACGATGATGGCATTGACACGGAATTTGTCGCTCATCTGGCAGCCTTGGGTCTGCGTAGCCACCACGGTCGTGTCGGAGATGAACGAGAGGTTGTCGCCGAAGTAAGCTCCTCCCACGATGATGGCGACCGTCAAGGCGAGGTTGGCATCTACGGAGTGGGCGAGACCTGCGGCGATGGGTACGAGGGCCACGATGGTTCCCACGCTGGTGCCTATCGAGATTGAGATGAAGCAGGCTGCGAGAAACAACCCTGGCAATATCATGTTGGCAGGCAGCACGCTGAGGGCGAGGTTGACGGTGGCATCGACAGCCCCCATCGCCTTTGCCGATGCAGCGAAGGCACCTGCCAGCACGTATATCCACAACATGAGCATCAGGTTGCTGGCTCCCGCCCCTCGGCTATAGGTGTCGATACGCTTCTTGATCGGTATGCCTCCTGAAATCGCCACGGCATAGATGCTTGCAAACATGAATGCCACGGTGAGCGACAGGGTGGTGTCTTTGTGGCTCTCCTCGGCGGAATATCCCGTGAAGAGAGCTACCAATGCTATCAGTAAAATCAACGGCGACAATGCCAGCAATCCTTTTTTGTTACTCATAATAATTATTATTAGTGAAGAGTGAAGAACGAAGAGAGAAGAATTCAAGTGCTTAATAAGGCAAGAGTATTCTTCACTCTGCACTCTTTGTTCTTCACTTACAAAGTTACTCCATTCTTGAAGATGGAAATCTCACGGTAGCCGTTGTATTCGTTGCGAGCTTCCTCGCCACTTGCCACGGCGATAATCTTGTCGATGAACTTGCGCACGAGGTCTTTCATCTCCGTGCCCTCCACGAGCTCGCCGGCGTTGAAGTCGATCCAGTTCGGCTTGTTCTTCGCCAAGTTGGAGTTGGTGGAAATCTTCATCGTAGGTACGAAGGTGCCGAACGGGGTGCCTCGGCCGGTGGTGAAGAGCACCAACTGGCATCCAGCCGAAGCCAAGGCGGTGGCAGCCACGAGGTCGTTGCCTGGGGCCGAGAGGAGGTTCAAACCTGTTGTCTCCAAGCGGTCGCCATACTGCAATACGCCGCTTACCGGGGCGCGGCCGCATTTCTGGGTGCAACCCAACGCCTTGTCCTCAAGGGTGGAGATGCCGCCGGCCTTGTTGCCTGGAGACGGATTCTCGCCCACAGGCTCGCCATGGCTGAGGAAGTACTCCTTGAAGTCGTTGATGAGGTGGACGGTCTTGTCGAACAGCTGCTTGTTCTCGCAACGGTTCATGAGGATGGTCTCTGCGCCGAACATCTCGGGCACCTCTGTGAGGATGGACGTGCCGCCTTGTGCCACCAACCAGTCGGAGAACTCGCCCACCAAAGGATTGGCGGTGATGCCGCTGAAGCCGTCGGATCCACCACACTTCAAGCCGACGCGCAACTTGCTCACTGGCACTTCCTCGCGCTTGTCTTCCTTGGCCTTGGCATAGAGCTCGCGGAGAATCTTCATGCCTTCCTCCAACTCGTCGCCCTCCACCTTCTGGGTAACAAGCAGCTGGATGCGGTCTTTGTCGTAGTCGCCCAGCATCTCCATGAAAGCGTCGGGCTGGTTGTTCTCGCAGCCCAACGAGAGCACGAGCACGCCACCAGCGTTTGGATGCAGACAGATGTCACGGAGCACCTTACGAGTGTTCTCGTGGTCGCCTGAGAGCTGGGAGCAACCGAAGTTGTGGTGCCAGGCATGTATGGCGTCGATGCCCTCGCATCCCGTCTCCTTCTTGAGCAGCTCCACCAACTTCTCAGCCACGCCATTTACGCAACCTACGGTAGGAACCACCCAAATCTCGTTTCTTACACCCACCTCGCCGTTCTTGCGCACATAGCCTTGGAAGGTGCGGTTTTCCAGAGCGATGCTCAGCTGCTCCTCCACGGGATTGTAAGTATATTCCAGAGTACCGGCTAGGTTGGTCTTGAGATTGTCCTCGTTGACCCATTCGCCCTGCTTCAGGTCTTGCTTGGCATGGCCGATGGGATAGCCGTACTTGATGATGTCTTTTCCCTCAGGTGCGTCGTCGATGAGCACCTTGTGTCCGGCAGGAGTGTCCTGCAAAAGGGTGATGGACTTTCCGTCCACCTCGATTGCCTCGCCCTTCTTCATGGGGCGCAAGCAAACCACTACCGAGTCGGCAGGGTTGATTTTGATAAAGCTTGATAGTTTCATCTGTAGTCAGTTTTTGTTTATGTATATTATAATGTCTTTGTATGGAAAGCGATAGGATTCTACCCTCTTCACTTACAACTGCGTCCTGCGATAGAAATCGACGTTCTCCTTCATCAAGAGTTCGATGGGCATGTAGTTGACAGGAGTCACCTTCTTCTTGAGTACGAGCGCACGGAAGAGCGTCTCCACGCAGTTGTAGCCTTGCATGTAGGCGTGCTGGGCGATGAGGAAGGAGATGCTGCCCTCGCGCAGACATCGGGCGTTTTTTTCCACCATGTCGTATCCCATGATCTGCACGTCGCGACGATTGGTCTTCAGCAGGAAGTCACCCACGATGTGAGCCTTTGAGGTGAGGGTGATGCAGTGGTGGGTGTCGGGATGCAAGTTGAAGTATCTCTCCAGCATCTTGCTGTATTCCGTGCGGGTGCCGTCGAGTGGCAAGTCTAGGTCAATGATTTTGACTCCGGGGAAGTGGTCGTGCATATAGTGGCGGAATCCCACCTCACGGTTGTCCTGCTGCTTGCTCGCCACCATGCCGTTCTTGGTTTGGCGCATCAGCATGATTTCCTTCTCCTTGTCCGCTATCATCATCAGCATCTTGGCTGCGAAGAAACCGCTGCAGAAGGAATCCTGCCCGAAGAAAGAAAGGGGCTTGAGGTCGGGCATGTAGGAGTCGAGCATGATGAACGGAATGTTGAGCTCATGCAGTTGCTCAGTAAGTTCGCGTGTCGCCATAAGTGATGACGGCACCACGATCACCCCCTCGGGCTTTGCCTCGACGATGGCTTTCCCTTGTTCGCGGAAAGATTCCTCGTTCGAACGCTCGTAGAAGAGAATTTCCAGGTCGATGTGGAAGTCGCGGCGAGTTTCCTCGCATTTCCGTGCCCCTTCCTCGATTTCCTCCCAGTAAGCCTCCGACTCATGCTTGGGAATCAGAAGGTAGAAGGTGTAGGATTTATTGTACGCCAGCGCACTAGCGTACATATTAGGTTGGTAGTTCATCTCCTTGAGAGCCTTTTCCACCTTCTCGCGGGCGGGCTTGGAGACATTCGGACGTTCGTGTAGGACTCTATCTACAGTTCCCACGGATACGCCAGCCCGCTCGGCAATATCCTTGATTCTGATTTTTTCGGCCATAGCTTAAGAGTTTGCTTGATAGTTACGATTCGGTTGTGTACGACCACAAGCCGACAATTTCGGCACAAATATACAACAAAAATCTGAATTGTGTGAATGCACAGCACTTTTTTTGCTCAAAAAAACAAAAAAACTTCGATTTTGTTTCGTTATTCGAGAAATTATGCTTATTTTTGCCCCGATGATTTGAATATCATACAAAAACAACTATAAAGAAACAAATTAAAAACATTTCAAAACAATGGCAAAAATTGTAACATTAGGTGAGATTATGCTTCGCTTGTCTCCAGAAGGCAACGATCGTTTCATTCAGAGTGATTCTTTCCGTATCATCCCTGGTGGTGGTGAGGCTAACGTAGCTGTTAGTGTGGCTAACTATGGTCATGAGGCATACTTCGTATCTAAGTTGCCTAAGCACGAGATTGGTCAGATTGCAGTCAACGCTCTTCGTCGTTATGGTGTGAACACCGACTTCATCGCCCGTGGTGGCGACCGTGTGGGTCTTTACTATGCCGAGACGGGTGCTTCCATGCGTCCTTCCAAGGTTATCTACGACCGTGCGCATAGCTCTATCGCCGAGGCTGACCCTGCTGATTTCGACTTCGACAAGATTATGGAGGGTGCGCAGTGGTTCCACTGGAGCGGTATCACTCCTGCCATCAGCGACAAGGCTGCCGAGTTGACCAAGTTGGCTTGCGAGGCTGCCAAGCGTCATGGTGTGACAGTGTCTGTTGACCTCAACTTCCGCAAGAAGCTATGGACTTCAGAGAAGGCTATCTCCGTGATGCGTCCTTTGATGCAGTATGTGGATGTTTGCATCGGCAACGAGGAAGACGCTCAGCTTTGCTTGGGCTTCAAGCCAGACGCTGACGTAGAGGGTGGCAAGACCGATGCCGAGGGATATTATGGCATCTTCCAGGGTATGATGAAGGAGTTTGGCTTCAAGTATGTTGTCTCTACGCTCCGTGAGTCGCTCTCAGCTACACACAACGGCTGGAAGGCTCTTATCTACGACGGCAAGGAGTTCTATCAGAGCAAGCACTATGACATCAACCCAATCATCGACCGCGTGGGTGGTGGCGACTCTTTCTCCGGTGGCTTGATTCACGGTCTCTTGACAAAGCCTAGCCAGGCAGAGGCTCTTGAGTTCGCTGTGGCTGCCTCTGCATTGAAGCACACTATCCCTGGCGACTTCAACTTGGTTTCTGTCGATGAGGTGGAGAGCCTTGCCGGTGGTAACGCCAATGGTCGTGTACAAAGATAATTCAACATTTAAACATTAAGAATAATGGCAAAATTTAGCAAAATGCAGGTCATGGCAGCCATGAAAGAGACTGGTATGGTGCCTGTGTTCTTCAATAAGGACGTTGAGATTTGCAAGAACGTTATCAAGGCTTGCTACGAAGGTGGCGTGCGTGTATTCGAGTTTACCAACCGTGGCGACTTCGCTCACGAGATCTTCGGCGAGTTGGTAAAGTGGGCTGACAAGGAATGCCCAGAGATGATTTTGGGTGCTGGTACTGTGGTTGACGCTGGTACTGCTGCCCTCTATCTGCAGCTCGGCGCCAACTTCATCGTTGGTCCTAACTTCAACCCTGAGATTGCTCCTGTCTGCAACCGCCGCTTGGTGCCTTATTCTCCTGGCTGTGGCTCTGTGACAGAAATCAACAATGCGCAGGCTGCTGGTTGTGATGTCACAAAGGTATTCCCAGCCGGCAACGTGGGCGGTCCTTCGTTCGTCAAGAACGTGATGGCACCTTTGCGTTGGAGTAACATCATGGTGACTGGTGCCGTGGAGCCAACTGCCGAGAACCTTACACCATGGATCAAGGCAGGCGTGCTCTGTGTGGGTATGGGCTCCAAGCTCTTCCCTAAGGAGACAGTAGCTGCCGGCGACTGGGCTGCCATCACGGCAAAGTGCAAGGAAGCCCTTGGCTATATTGCAGCAGCTCGTGCATAACGGACACTCCTTGGAATAACGTGAAAATACATTTCGCATATATACTTGGGAGAAATGATTTTTAATATGTAAGTTTGAATTCTCGTGTTGGAAAAGAATTTTACATACTATCAATTTTTCAGCAGCACTATCATCGGGATGATGGTAGTGCTGTTCTTCTTTTCGGCTTGTTCGCCCTCGCATAAGCAACGTGTGGATGAGTTGAACAGCCTTTCGTATGCTTATCACTATCGCAACCTGGACTCCACGAAAGCGTTGGCGCAGCAGGCTTTGCGACTCTCCGACGACTATGGCGCAGGATATGCGGAGGCTTGCAACAACCTTGCCTTTGTGGCGATGGCGAAGATGGACTACAAGGAGGCGCGCAAGTGGCTTGACCTCGTGGAAGAGAAAAGCAACAACCAACTGGAGCTTCTCGTTGCCGACGTGCAGTATATGCGCATCTGCCAGCGAGAATCTCACAACAAAGATTTTTATACCTATCGCGAGCGTGCCATGGCTCGTTTGCGTCGCATTGGCGAGGAGGCGCGGGATTTGCCTTCCCGTGACCGCTGTCGTGCCACGTACGCCCAGAGCGAATTCAGCATCGTGGATGCTACTTATTTCTATTATGTGGGCCTGGAAGAACCGATGATGAAGGCACTTGGTGACTTGGATGCCGACGAACTCGAAAACGATACCGCACAGTATCTCAACTACTTATATAATTTTGGATCGGGTGGAGCTATCACCAAGGGCACGGCTGAGCAGATAGCGCAGACGGAGTTCGACTATCTGGTGCAGTGCTATATGTTGGCTTCCGCCTCCACAGCATCCCATGGAGGGCGCATAATGGGCGACTACCCCTATTGGCAGGCCAACGCCTTACAGGCGATAAGCGAGCATCTGCAGAACGCCAAGATGCGCGACTTCTTGATAAAGAACAATCAGCCTGCTATCAAATATTTGAATGTCGAGCAGATGCCCGACTCCCTCTTGGCGGGAAACTTGGCGCAACGTGCGCTTAATCTCTTCCTGTCGTATGGCGATGTCTATCAGGTAGCGGGCGGATACCGCACCTTGGCGGAGTGCTATTTTGCCATCAAGAACTATCAGGCGGCAGGCGACTGCTTGTTGCGTGCCCTTGACATCAGCAAGGCCATCAATGCGGCTCCCGACTTGGTGGCTTCTATCCGTGAACGGCTTTGCCTGGTGTATTCTGCCATCGACGACAAGCCCAAGAGCGACTACAACCGAAATATCTACCTCGACTTGCAGGAGCAAACTCGGCAAGACCGACAACTGGAGGCTCGCGCGGCATTGTTGGATGCCAACGCCACCCAGCTCAACTGGATGATAGCGGCGGTGTTAACCGTCATCGCCGTGGTGGTACTCTTGCTCTATGTCTTCGATCGGATGCGCCGCAGAAAGATACAGCAAAGCCCTATGGACAGCCTCTTGTCACCGTTGGAGGAATGGAAAGCACACAATGCTCGATATATCGACGAAATCAATGAGCGGAAGGAAGAGTTGGACGAGGAGCTGGAGGTGGCTCGCATCCATTTGGACGAGAATAAGCGGCGTAATCTCGAACAGCGTGCCAAGGTGTCGCTCGTCAACAGCATCACTCCCTTTATCGACCGTATGATACACGAGGTGAACCGCCTTGTGGAGGGCGGAGATTCGCAAGAGGTGAAAGAGGAACGCTATGGGTATATCCGCGAGTTGACGGATAAAATCAATCAGTACAACAATATCCTGACCCAGTGGATTCAGATGCGGCAGGGTGCCTTGAGCTTGCGCATCACCAGTTTCCCCCTGCAGCCTCTTTTCGACATCGTGCAAAAGGGAAAGATGGGATTCCAGATGAGGGGTGTCACCCTGGAGGTTCTTCCTACCACGGCCAAGGTGAAGGCAGACCGCACGCTGACGCTCTTCATGATTAATACCATTGCCGACAACGCTCGCAAATTTACGCCCGTAGGGGGCAAGGTGACCGTTGCTGCCGAGGAGAAGGCAGACTGCGTGGAGGTCTCGGTCGCAGATACTGGCAAGGGGATGGACGAGGAGCAACTTGCCCATGTCTTCGACCGAACCTATACGGGCGGACATGGCTTCGGATTGCTCAACTGCAAGGGCATCATCGAAAAATACAAGAAGGTGAGCAGCATCTTTGCGGTTTGCCATATCGAGGCGGAGAGCAAACAGGGTAAGGGCAGTGTATTCCGTTTCCGTTTGCCCAAGGGTGTCTGCAGATGTCTGGCATTGTTGGCTCTGACAGCCTCTTCGCTTGTGGGCATGGCTGAAAACACCAATGCGCATCACCAGCATACGGCTACGGAGAACTTGTCTTCCAGCGACCTGCAACGAGCAGATGACTTTGCTGACAGTGCTTACTTCAGCAACATCAATGGAACGTATGCGCGCACATTGGAGTTCGCCGACTCCGCCATCTACTATCTCAACAGGCATTACCTCAGTTTGCGCCCCGGCGGCAAGCACTTGATGGTGAGCAAGCCAGACGTGGCGGATGCTGCCGAGCTGAGGTGGTTTGAGGATAGCCTCCCCACCAATTACAACGTGATTCTCGATATGCGCAACGAGAGTGCGGTAGCAGCCCTTGCCCTGCACAAATGGTCGCTTTACAATGCCAACAACAAGGTATATACCCAGCTCTTCAGGGAACGGAGCGCCGACAACACGCTTTCCGACTATGTGCGCACAATGCAGATGTCGGGCAACTCCAAAATGGTGGCTGTCATCCTCTTGCTGCTGTTGCTCTTGCAGTTGCCTGTGGCATATTATTTCCTGTATTATCGCCATGTCGTGAGCTATCGGTATGCGGAGGACAGAATCAGGGAAATCAACCAACTCTTGTTGAGCGACCTGACGGAGCAGGAGAAGTTGCAGCGCATCGAAAGGATGTGGATGGAGAAGTCGCAGCTGTCGCATATTGCCGATAGGCTCAACAAGGTGGTCGAGGAAATCAAGGACGAACTGCGCAGGGGGATAGAGGTGTCGGACGGCAAGATTGCCGATAACCAACTGTTGGAGGACGAGGTACGTCGGGTGAGATACGAGAACGACAAGCTGCACATTTCCAACATGGTGCTCGACAACTGTCTTTCCACGCTCAAGCACGAGACGATGTATTATCCTTCTCGCATCCACCAGCTGATAGAGAACGATCCCGAAGATGTGAAATCGATCCGGGAGCTGGTGGATTACTACAAGTCGCTCTATGCGACGCTCAGTGCCCAGGCGATGGAGCAGGTGGAGGGCAACATGAGGTACGATACGTACCTCCAGAGCTATCTTTCCGAGCTGATGAAGGGTGGTTCCATGGATTGCGCCTTTGGGGTGCAGGCCTTGCCGGGGGGGGCGTACGGCATCCTTTATGCCGAGCAGAAGGATGTGGCGTATGATTCCCGTCGGCACGATCTCCTCTTCACACCTCTCACCTCCGACCTGAAGTATCTGCTGTGCAGGCAGATCGTGCGTGAGATTGGGGAGGTGACCAACCTGCGTGGCTGTGGCATATCGGCGAAGGTTGGCAGGGAGGGATGCCTTAGAATAGAGGCGGTATTGCCAGCCAAGATGCTTGGAGAGGGTGACGGGTTAATATAGAAAAATCATAAAGCAAGATAAATATGGACAATTTTAAGGTAATCATAGTGGAGGACGTGCCGTTGGAGCTGAAGGGCACCGAGGGTATTTTCAAGAATGACATTCCCGAGGCGGAGGTGATAGGGACTGCGGAGAACGAGATGGCTTATTGGAAACTTATCAAGCAGCAGTTGCCCGACCTCGTACTGCTCGATCTGGGGCTGGGCGGCTCCACTACCGTGGGCGTGGAAATCTGCCGCCATACTAAGGAACAGTATCCGCAGGTGAAGGTGCTTATCTTCACGGGCGAGGTGCTCAACGAGAAACTTTGGGTGGATGTGCTCGACGCAGGTTGCGACGGCATCATCCTGAAGAGCGGCGAACTCTTGACGCGTGGCGATGTCGCATCCTGCATGAGTGGCAAGAAGATGGTGTTTAACCAACCTATCCTACAGAAGATAGTCGATAGGTTCAAGCGTAGTGTCAACAGTCAGTTGATGCGCCAGGAGGCTTTGGTCAATTATGAGATCGACGAATACGACGAGCGGTTCCTTCGCCATCTGGCCCTGGGCTATACGAAGGAGCAAATCACCAATCTGCGGGGTATGCCCTTTGGCGTGAAGAGCTTGGAGAAACGTCAGAACGAGTTGGTGCAGAAGTTGTTCCCCGATGGCAACAGGGGCATGGGTATCAACGCTACCCGGTTGGTGGTGAGGGCGTGCGAGCTGCGCATCCTCGACATCGACAACTTGGAGCCGGATGAGGAATAAAAACTTTTAACAGAGAGTTTGGGTGTGAAAAGACAGAGGATATTAGCATATGTCGGTTGTACGCTTTGCTTGGGGCAGGTGGCGCTGATGTTGGCTTCGTGGCTGTTGACGGCTGCGTGGCCGGAGGACTTCTCGCGGTCCTTGCTGAGTGCGGAGGGCATTCGGTGGTTTTTCGGGCAGTTCCAGTACAACCTGGCTTCTCCCTTGCTGGTGTGGCTTGTCGTGGGCTGCATAGCCTACGGCGCATACGTCAAGAGCCGCATTGCACGCTACGACCATCGTGAGTATCGGCAACGCTTTGCCCTGGGGGTGGCTAGTTTTGAGTTGGGGGGATTTGTCATCGTCATGCTGGCTCTCACCCTTCTGCCCCATGCGATATTGCTCAATGTCATGGGCGGTTTGATACCTAGCAGTTTTACGCAGAGCATCGTGCCTTATTGTGCCTTTAGCCTGACGGTGGTCTTTCTGAGTTTCGGACTGATAAGCGGTAGCGTCAAGGGGATAGAGGGGATATTTCGGGCGATGGTGTTTGGCATCGTGTGCGGTGCGCCTTACTTCGTGCTCTATGTCTTCACTGCCCAGCTGTATAAGTCTATTGTGTATTTGTGGTAAAAAGAGCCTGTCAACGCAGAAATATAGCTTCGTACTGGCAACAGCAGAAAGGCTTCCCCGTTTCTCCTAGCAGGAGAGGGGGAAGCCTTTGGATTAACTCTCTAATTTAAAATCGTTGTATTATGAAAACTCACTAGTTCTCGAAATGTCTTAAACAACAACGTCTATTTATCTTTTACTTATACCTATTAATATATGTCGTAACTCTCTGATTTGCTTTATCTGCGACCGCCGAAGCTGCCGCCGCCATTGTTGTGCGAACCGCCGCCACGGGTAGAACCACCTCCGAAGCTGCTGCCTCCACTTCTGCCACTACCGAACGAGGAACGGCTGCCTCCGCCGAACGAACCTGAGTTGCTAGGGGTGGAGCGAGGAGTGAAACTCTTGGAGGGGGTGGAGGTGTTGCCACCGCCGAAGGAGCGGCTTGTCGTGCCGCCACTGAAGGAACGGGTGTTGTTGCCGAAAGAGCCACTGCGGCTGTTGCCGAACGAAGAGTTGCCTCCTGTCGAGTTGCGGTCGCGGGTCACCGTGGTGCGAGTGCTGCTCTCACGGTTGCCGAACGAACGGCTCTGGTTACCGAAGCCACCGTTGTTCTGAGGGCGGTTTGTAAAAGTGCCGTTATTAGGGCGCGATCCGTTGTTCTGCGAGCGACCGCCCAGCTGAGGGGCGTTGCCGCGGTTCATGTTGCCGAAGTTCTGCCCACGGCCGAAGTCACCACGGTTGAAGCCGTCGCGCATACCCATCCTAGGCTGACCGCCGGGGCGAGGGCCTCCGAAGGTGCGTCCGTTGTACCAGCTTCTGCCGCCGTTCATTCTCCAGCTATGACCGCCGTGGTAAGAAGCGTAGAAGTTGGGGCGACCGAAGAAGAAGTAGTCGCGGTGAGGGTAGCGGGCGTAGATGCCGAAGTGCCAGTAGCCAGCGTCCCAGTAGAGCGGACGGTAGAAATATGTGGCGTTGAGGAATGAGCGATACTGCCAGTCGAGGAGGATGTAGCTCAGGTCGAGGTTGCGCTGGCGCCAATATGCGCCGTAGAGGTCATCGACGTTGTTGACTCCCATCAGGTAGTCGAGGTTTATCTCGTAGGCTGCCTCGTACTGGTCATCGGTGAGGTTTAGTTCGTATGCCATCTTGTCGGTTAGGAAGAGGGCTTGCTGGCGTGCCTGCTCGTAACTCATTGCGGAAGCGGATGTCACGCTCAGCGTGATCATTGCTACTAAGGCTATTATAAACTTCTTCATAATCGTATGTCTTTAAAAGTTTGACTTCTTGTTGTTTCATTCTTTTTTGATGGAGCAGGAAGTTTGCATCTTCTTGTTCACGGTGCAAAGATAGACAGAAAGATTGGCATGCTAAAAGGTTTTTCCCTAAAGGGGGAGGGGAAAATCCCTAAAGGTTGTTTTTTTGACGGGATTTAGGTGCTGGAGGAAAGTTAACTTCACCTATTTATAATAATAGGCGTAAATGTCCGTTGTTATATACATAAATAGGAAATAAAGATAGATGATTTTCAATAACAGACATTTGATGGCTCTCGCCGCATGGATTCTTCCGCTTGCCTCTTCTGCGCAATATGCGTGGCAGGAGGGGGCGGAGTCGGACAAGCTCGACCTTGGGAGCGACTTGCGCTACAGCGTGGAGATGCAAGGTTCCTTCTCCAAGGGGAAGACACCCCTGTGGCTCAATGCCAACAAGCATGGACTTAGTTCGCTGGAGAAAAACAATGGTTATCTCCGCGCCAGTGTGATACGCCCTCTCCAGGCCGACTCTGCCCGCCGATGGGGCGTCGGCTACGGGGTGGATGTCGCCGCCGCCGTCCATTACACCAGCAAGGCGGTGGTGCAGCAGGCTTTCGTCGAGGGACGCTGGTTGCACGGTGTGTTGAGCGTCGGTGCCAAGGAGTATCCGATGGAGCTGAAGAACCAAACCTTGTCTAGCGGTAGCCAGACGCTGGGCATCAACGCCCGACCTGTGCCGCAGGTGCGCTTGGCGTTGCCCGAGTACTGGACACTCCCCTTGTTCCACCACTGGGTGCAGCTGAAGGGACATGTCGCCTACGGCATCATGACCGATGACAACTGGCAGCACGATTTCACCAGCCGCCGATCGAAGTATGCCGATGGTGTGCTCTACCATAGCAAGGCTGGCTATCTGCGCATCGGAAACGAGGATGCCTTCTGTCCCCTCAGTGTGGAGGTGGGCTTGGAGATGGCGGCGCAGTTTGGCGGCAAGCCTTACCGCAACTCCTCCGACGGCATGGTGCAGATTCCTACCGAGGGAGGATTGAAGGGAATGTGGCACGCCTTCATGCCCGGTGGCGCAGATGCCACGGACGGCGCTTATGCCAACGTGGCCGGCAACACCCTGGGTAGTTGGGTGTTCCGTGTCAACTACGATGCCGACACGTGGGTGTTGCATTTCTATGGCGACCATTTCTTCGAGGACCACAGTCAGATGTTTTTCCTCGACTACGACGGATATGGCGAGGGCGACGAGTGGACGCAGCGCAAGAAGCGTCGCTATTACCGGTATAAGTTGAAGGACTTCATGCTCGGCGCCGAGCTCAACCTGAAGTACGGCAGATGGCTTCGCAACATCGTCGTGGAGTACATCCACACCAAGTACCAGAGCGGGCCCTACAACCACGACCACACGATGAACCTGCCCGAGCACCTGGCTGGCTGCGACGGCTACTACACCCATGGCATCTATCTCGGTTGGCAACACTGGGGGCAGGTGATAGGCAACCCTCTGTATCGCTCGCCGATATACAATGAGGATGGTGTCTTCGACGTGCGCGACAACCGTTTCGTGGCTTACCACCTGGGCTTCGACGGCAGTCCTTCCGACTGCTTCGACTACCGCGTGTTGGCCACTTACCAGAAGGGGTGGGGCACCTATCAGAATCCGTTCTGCAAGATGCACCACAACGTCAGTTTCCTCGTCGAGGGCAGTTATCGCTTCCGCCATGGCTGGAAGGTACGTGGGGCTTACGGCATGGACTTCGGTAGCAGCGAGATGTTGGGGCACAATGCAGGCTTCCAGCTGACGGTGGGCAAGTCGGGGATTTTCAAACTCTGATATTTTGAGATGGATAGACTATAATAGACTATAAAAAAACGAAAAAGATGAATTTTCAGATAAAGAATAAGTGCCTTCGTGCCGTAGGGACTCTGACAAAGCGCAAGTGCATTCATTTCGTTGGGGCGACAATCGTTCTTGTGGCTCTCTTCTCCTTCTCGTCTTGCGAACTGGAGTCGAGCAATAATGGAGATTTGGATGGCTTCTGGCATTTGGAGAGCATCGACTCTCTGGAGAATGGACAGACCGTCGATTTGTCGAAACTGCATGTTTTTTGGGGAATCGAACATAAGTTGATTGCCGTGCGTGAGAGCGACTACGGCAAGTCGAGTTTTTATTTTCGTTTCGAGCAAACCTCCGACAGCTTGAAGATCACAGAGGTCTTTTTGAACCATGGGCATCAAGACAATGGCGAGGATGGCGGTGACATTCCGCAGGATGAGGTAACTGACGATTTGCGCTACTATGGCATCAATGCCATACCCGATGGATTTGTGAAAGAAGCCCTCAACGGCAGCAAACTGATATTGAAGTCGAAGACCATGCGATTGAATTTCAAGAAATTCTAAAAAAATCCGTGTCTCGCTTAGGTATAGCCCCATAATAAGAAAGCGTTGCGATGTCCTTGCCGGGATGTCGCAACGCTATTCTTGTTTTTACTTATTTCATCACCTTATTATATAAGCTGTCATACGTTTGCACGACATCATATACTACGTTTCCGCCGCTTATCGCCTGGAAATGTCTTCTTGCGCATTCTATCTTGTTTTGCTCCGTCGTTCTGAGGTCGGAGTCAAGCAGGTCGTTGCCTTTCGTCTCCGCGATGAAGTAGATGTGGTTCACGCTTCCATCTCTGAACACTACCGCCCAGTCGGG
This sequence comes from Waltera intestinalis, assembly GCA_963628185.1. Taxonomy (GTDB): domain Bacteria; phylum Bacteroidota; class Bacteroidia; order Bacteroidales; family Bacteroidaceae; genus Prevotella. Next base: position 18,151 of record CAVGEN010000019.1, read on the forward strand.
ATTGTACTTGCCCATTGGCGTGTTGATGTAGAAGCCACGTGGCAATTTGGTATAGACTGCCACGTCTTCCGTCTGTTCCAATTTTTCGGCGAAGCTCATCTCGATGCCTGCGCTATCTACTACCACCAAGTCGTAGAGCGACTTCTGCGATTCGATGGCGTTGATGCCCAACTTTCCTTTCAGTACCGATTCGGAGAATACCTCGGTGGAGTAGGTGCCGTTCTCGCCCCCTCGCTTTTGGTAAACGATATGCTCGATGACGGCTGTAGCCTTGCAGTCGTTGATGAGGCGACCCACCTTGATGATGAACTCCTCGGGATTCAAGCGGAACTGCAAGAAGGTGTCGGGCTTGATGCCTTGCAGGATGCTCACGATGGTGCGGCGTGTCAGTCCGGTCGATTCCACGAGCTTGCCTACCAGGTCGTACTTTACGTTGCTTCCCACTGCCTCCCTTACATGGATGGTGCGAGTCTTGCCTTGCGTCATGGCTGAGGCTGACTGCAACTGCTGTTTGTCGGCAATGCCATCCAACTTGCCGCCCTCCACGATGATGCGTATCTCCGTCACGCTCAACTTCTTGTCAATCTGCTTGATGGCACTCTCGATGAGCTTGGAGGTCTCGAAGTTCACGGTGTAGTAAGTGCGAGCGTTGATCTGTCGCCACAAGTCCTGGAACTGTTTCTTCTCAAAATTGCTCTTGATGAAGTGTGCCTCCTTTGCCTTGCGAGCATTCTCTATCTTTGCTTCCTTCGGATTGTAAATCGTGCCTAGGGTAGCGATGATGAAAGGCTTCACGTCGTTCTGCTCGTCGAAGTCGAGACAGCCGTTGCGCTTGTCGTCGTAATACTTGTCGGTCAGTTCGCCACGCTTGATGTATTGCAGCATGATGAGCATGTCGTAGATGTCGTTCGCCTTGACATTAGAAATCGTGATGAGGCTACCATCCGCCAAGGTCGCTTGCTTGTCCTCGAAGAGATGGGCGGTCACCTTCACTGGTCGGTCGGCGCAAGCCTCGGCTATCTCGTGTTGCAGACTCGTGGCAAAGTTCTCGTAGCTCTCGCTGGCGATGACGGTCAGCACGTTGGTGTCGAAGACATGTTCCTCGCCCAGTACGTCGGCATCCTGTCGCTCGCCCTTCTCGTTGACGCAGAGTCGCATGCCTCGTCCCACTTCCTGTCGCTTCTTGGTCGTGTTGTCGCTGTCCTTCAGGGTGCATATCTGAAAGACGTTCGGATTGTCCCAACCTTCCTTCAGTGCCGAGTGGGAGAAGATGAAGCGCACAGGCTCACTGAAACTCAGCAGTCGCTCCTTGTCCTTCATGATGAGGTCGAAGGCACTCTCGTCGTTGCTGTCGGTGGTGCCTCGCTCCAACTTCGGGTCAACTAACTTTCCCTTCTTGTCCTTGGAGAAATAACCTTGGTGCACATGCTCCGCTGCATTCCGTGGGTCGCTCAGATAGCGAGTGTATTCGGCATCGGTGAAAGTTGGCATCAACTCACGCACCACGTTGTGGTATTCCTCCTCAAACATCTTGGCGAACTTGCCTCGCAGGTCGTCGGTGTCGTAGTCCTCGCCGTGCATCTTCTTCAAGTCCTCGGGATAGAGGCGATAGTTTGCCACGTGGTCGATGAAGAAGAGCGACAGCACCTTGATGTGCCTCGGGAAGAGTTGGCGCTCTCGCTCGATGTGGGTGCGGATGGTCTCCTTGATCTGGATGCGTCTCAGCAAATCTTCGTTCACCTTGCCGATGGCGTCGCCCTCGAAGAGCTTGATGCCGTTGAGCAGTTGGATGCTGCCTTCCGCTCCGTCGATGCGCTCGATGATGTAACTGTCCTTGTATTCCTCCAGTTCTCCTGATTGCTCGTAGAGGTTGAAGCCTTCGCCCACGAGCTTGGAGGTCTGCTTCGTACCGTTGGCGGTCTTGATGTCGAAGCCGATGCGAGCCTGTGGGTTGCCCTTGCTCAGCACGATTTCCTCTAAGTAGATGTAGCCGTTGGTGGCAGTGCTTCCCTTTTGCGAGATACCTTTTACTTCTATCTTCTTCACTAGGTGCTTGTTGTAGGCATCGATGGCGTCGAGGCGATACGTCATGTTGTAGATGTCGCCCTGTCGGTGGGTGGCACTATATAATAAGGTGAAGAGGGGACGGAAGAGTGCCAGACCCTTTCGGGTGGCGTTCGCCTTGTTGCTGCCCAGTACGCTCTGCGGCTCATCGATAATCATGATGGGACGAGTTGCTGAGAGCACGTCGATAGGACGGCGGGAGCGGAACTCGTCTCGTCGGCTGAAGATGATGCGGGCGGCATTGTCGCCTCCACGACCTTCCTTGTTCTTGTCCTCGTTCATCGAGGTGTTGAAGGCTTGCGTGTTGATAATCATCACGTGGATGCCTGGGTCGCTGGCAAAGCTCTCTATCTTGGAGAGTTGCTTGGAGTTGTAGATGAAGTACTGCATTCGCTTGCCGTATTCCAGGGCGAAATGCTCTTCCATGGATTGGAAACTCTTATAGACTCCCTCTCGGATGGCGATACTCGGTACCACGATGACAAACTTGCTCCAGCCATACTGCTTGTTGAGTTCGAAGAGGGTCTTGATGTAAGTGTAGGTCTTACCAGTACCCGTCTCCATCTCGATGGTGAAGGCGGTGCCCACGCCTTGCAGTTGCTCCAAGTGTGTAATAGGAGGGATGCCTTGCTGCATCTGCACGGTGCGCACGTTCTCCGTGATGTCTTCTTGGGCCAGGACAATGTCTTGGTTGCCGAAGCCCTCGATGTCGAGTTGGATTTCGCCAGCTTGGTATTTGCCTGGATCCACCATGAAGTTCGACTGTCCGTCGCTCTTCGGTTGCCCAATGAAGGCATCCACGATGCAGCGTGCCGCCTCCTCTTGGAATCTTTGGTGCTTGTATCTTAGTTTCATAACACTCTAACGTTTTTGATTATTTCCTCATCGCTCCAATCCATGAGCTGCTTGAATTGCTCGAAGATATTAATCTTGGAAGCATCGGAGGCGAAACTGCCGTCACGGAAGAGGACACGGAGTGGGGACTTCTCGGCGATGGCACGCACGATGTTTTCTGTTACAGGCTGGTCCTTGGTAAGGCAAGCCACCAAGTCGCCCTCGTTCACGGTGTAGATGTTGCAGCCGTCCACCGTCTCCATGCTCATCGGAAGTGATAGCTGCACGCCCCAGTTGAGCATGCAGCCGAAGAGTAAGTCCAACTCTGTGCGGTTGTCCTTCACGTTGTCGAGATAGAAGTCGAGTTTCATCTGGTCAACATTGGAAGGTGCTTGCTCCAAGTCTTCCTTCATATTGCCGGAGTCAATGCGGAAGACACGGAAACCAGTGTCGAGAGAAGAGGCTTCCTCTTCTTGATTAGATTTCTCATCAAAGAGACCACCTTCTTGCTGCCCTGTCTTGTTCTTGCTAGCCAATTCCTCCTTAATTTTCTTTCCGGCTCGGCGAATACGCTCCTTGCCGATTTCGCAGATGTTTTTGTAGCCAGCCTTGTATGCTTCGCTGTCTTCTGCAGTTTCCTCAGGAAGCTGAACCATAATGAAACGACGGTTGCCGCCGTCTTCGGCATTGAGTTGCATCACCGCATGGGCGGTAGATGATGAACCACTAAAAAAATCAAGTATGATGGCATTGTCATCATTTGTCTCGTTTATATTTAAATTGATAAGTTGTTTTATCAATCCTATAGGTTTTGGAAAGTCAAATATTCTTTTGTCGCCAAGAATGGTTGAAAATTCTTTAGAGCCTTCTTGGTTGAATACGTTGGTTATAAGAGATAATTGAGTGCCTCTTCTTATTTTCCCATTTTCATCTTTTAGGTACTGTTTGAACCTAACGCTGTATCCATTATCAGTTTTGTTTATGACAACTTCATTATTTTTATAGGCTGTGTCGAATTTCTCTTTAGACCAAATCCATCGACCTCCTTTTGGTGGATGAATAATCTCACCATTGTGGTTAATGTCATACATTAGGTTCTTTCTTGCTCCTTTGCTTGTAGAAGCTAAAGGTTGTGTGACGTAACCTCCTCGAAGGTCGTATTTCTCATCTCTTTTGTTATACGCAGCTTTTAAGTCATCACTTAATTCGCATGTGATAGATTCAATAGAATTTTTTGAATACGATAAAATATATTCATGTACATAGGCCACAGAATTTGTGCCGCCACCTGCGCCATATTTATTTTTCCACACGAATTGGCATAACTTATTACCTTCTCCAAAAAGTTCATCGCAAATTTTTCTAAGATTCTCTACTTCGTTATCATCAATCGAAATGAAAATCACGCCATCTTCAGTGAGCAAGTTTCTTGCGATTAGCAATCGACTATAAATCATGGAGCACCAATCGGAATGGAATTTCCCATTACTATCTGTGTTTTTAAGGAACACATCCTCTAAGTCAGTATCGCCACGACTTACCAGTCTGTTTCCCTCTTCATCCACATTTCCTGCTTTCTCATCATACTCATTCTGTCCAACCTTGAAGTCATCATGGTACACGAAGTCGTTGCCCGTGTTATACGGTGGGTCGATGTATATCATTTTGACTTTGCCAAGATAAGACTTTTGGAGGAGCTTGAGGGCTTCAAGGTTGTCGCCCTCGATATAGATGTTTTGGGTGTTATCCCAATCCACACTATCCTCTGGCACAGGGCGCAAGGTCTTGCAGATGCTTTTGGCAGCTTCACGGCGAGCCTCTTGCTTACCCACCCAGGTAAACTCGTAGGCTTCGGGAGCATCCTCTACGGTGTTGTCGCCGAGCAGTTGGCGGAGCACATGGAAGTCAACGGCATGTTTGATACTTCCCGTCTTGGCATCCTTTACTTCGGTGATGCAAGACGGGGCTATGCGAGCTAAGGCATCAATAGTCAGCTCAGTTTGGCTGATAGATGCCTGGTCGAGATGTTTCAGTTCAGGATTTTGCATTTGGTAGGAGCTTTAAATCTGAATGTTCAAATCGTTTGTTTATCACTAAAAAGTAGGGGTACAAAAAGAGCGTACCCTCAGCCTTATCGTATTCCTAAACAAGGCTGCTCCTACCACAGATGGCCTCCAGACGAAATACAAAAAGGTGAGGATACGCCATATCATGGCGTACCCATTCACACTCTCTGTTCGTCTGATAGAATTTTGCTTTGGTAGGAGCTATTCTGTTTAGAACTTCCAGTCGAATCGATACGAATCTAATCGTTTAAACCCACGAAAATCAGCAGGTTCGGCTTGCGCCTCACACTACTTGGGTACAAAGGTACTACAAATTATTGAAATAGCCAAGAAATCAGCCCAACTTTTCTCTCTTTTTCCTTTGCACTTTCAAAATAAAAGCGTAACTTTGCAACCAAAGAACAATTAAAAATAGAAAATTATGACAGTAGCAGCATTAAATCCGACTCAGATACATCTATTGAAGATGTTTTCATTCTCAAAGACAGAAGAGTCTTTGGATAATATCAAAGACGCTCTTATGCATTATTTTGCAAAAAATGTAGAGGATGCAATGGACCAGTTATGGGATGAAGGAAAATGGGACAATCAAAAGAATGAGGCTGTCTTAAAGGAACATTTAAGAACCCCTTATCATGAATAGTAGAGTTGTTCTTGACACCAATTGTTTACTTGCATCTCTTTCTAAGCGAGGAGAGTTCTTTTCTATTTGGAAAGGGTTGCAAGAAGGGAAATATACGCTCTGTGTATCAACAGAGATAATGTTGGAATACCAAGAGATAATTGCACAAAAGACAAATGAGTTTGTTGCGGAAAATGTTGTTCAAACATTGTTGAACTGTAAAAATGTTGTATGTTTTGAACCAACTTTTAGAATGCACTTAATACAGAAGGATGAGGATGACAATAAGTTTGTTGACTGTGCGATAGCTTCAGGTGCTTACTTTATTGTTAGTGAAGACAGGCATTATGATGTGCTCGAAAAGATTCCTTTCCCTAAAGTTGATGTAGTGAAATTAAGAGAATTTGTAGAAATACTCTCTCGTATTTCTTAAAAGCAAATGTTTGTTGCTAATATTGCGTTCTCTTGATGAATTGTTAAAAGAATTAGAATAATGGAACCAAAATTAGGAGATATGATGAAGGTAAATCCTTCATTGACAGGTTTACCAGAATGGGTGGTAGGTTCAGTGATAGACATTGAACACAATCCATTTATGGGATTGGTTATCTCTATCAAGGATAGCTCAGGAAGAATATTCTTTGGTCAAGCCAAATATTTTAAGTCTGTGGATTTGGATTTAAAAACAGCTTTTAGAGGCGATTGGGGCGAAGGTATGTCAGCTAAAGAATATGCTGAAGAGTTACGTTCGACTTGTACATTTACAAGAACAGTCGATACTTGGTGATAATTTGTCAGTTTTGAAAGGGCGAAGCCACTTCACCCTTTCAAACTTGACAGTTCCTTTTTCATCTTCTCAATCTCCCTTTTGACCTTCCTCGCTTCCCCATTCAATTCCATTTGTCGATAGAATTGCTTTTCCGTGCGAATCTTCTTTTGCAAGCTCTCGGCATAGCGACTTTTCTTCATGATGAGTTCTTCCAACTCAATGATGCGTTGTGTCGCCTCGTGGCTATTGGTGCCAAAGCCAGAGACGATGCCGGTGAAATGCTCATAGATGGCATCCATATTGTTGCCCTCCAGGGTGAGCGACAGGTCGGAAAGATTGGGCATCCAAGAAGTGGTAAACGATTGGATGATACGGAAGGTCGAGCCTTCGGAGTCAGTAGGCTCCTTGTAATTGAGCAGCAGCCGATATTCCCCTTGATATTCCAAGACGAACACCACATGGCGAGGCATGTTCTTGTCGATGAAGGTAAAGATGTCGAGCGGACAGTCCTTCGCTTTCAGCTCCACCATAAACACCACAATCTCATGCACTTGCTTGCCATCGCTTACATTCAAGATGGAAGGTGCCAACTTATATTCCCATCGTATCTGCGCCACATCCTCCACGAAGTGTTGCTTCATCTTGCCATTCACCTCCAGGTTCTTATAGAAAGCCGTCTTCGGCACAATCTTATCGACAATCGTCGAAGCAGGAAACGCTAAAATATTCTCCATTTTATTTTATTTTATAACTAAGAACGTAATCAACTCAAAGTCATCCAATCCCTTAATCTCACCTTTCAGCGCCGAGGTCTCACCCATGGAGAAGAGACTGTCGATGTCGCTCTCTTCCTTCACGCTGATGATGCTCTCTATCGCTTGGTGGAGCAAGTCGCTGTATTTTTCCATTTTTCTTCCGTCATCCGTCTCATGGTTCAGAAGATTACAAAGTGTTTTGTCGGGTGCGTCCTTTCCCCGACAAAGATGGCGCATCGTGTCGAGCAACTTCTTCGGATGAATATGGTCGCAAAACACCTCGCCGTCCTCTCCGATATACACCATATAGAAAGGATGGAGCAGGTTCTTGTGGTCGATGTTCACATCGTTGCTGCGATTCTTCAGGATATAGATGACACCCGGCTTTGCCATCGCCGAATGCGCAACGACGGCATCCATGCCACAAGGGGCATGCTCCACATCGGGATTGTCCTTGGAGATAGGCGAGAAGTAGGGCAAGATGTTGTTGAAGCTCATCGGGAAGCGAGCGATGGTGCATTTGCCCTCGGTGTTTCCTGTGATGAGTGCCACGTTCATGCCTGTGTCTGCCTTGATGCAACTTGCTCCATCGGTTGTAGGCTTTCTGGGCATTCTTGAAGATGTCGTCGATGTCCTTGCCCTCGCCGAGAAGGTGGTTGAAATCTTCCGAATGTCCCTCGTAGGCCAACTGCAACTGGTTCTTGAGATCGTTGAAACGGTTGTTCCAGTTCACTCGCTCCAAGTCCATGCCGTTGGTCTGTCCCTTGTCTCTCGTCAGGTCGGAGTGGAAGAACACGTCATAGTTGAGACGGTCGGCGGCTATCGGGTTGTTGGTATAGTTGGTCTTGTAGGTAATCCAGTTCTCGTTCAATTTCTTCGGGCAAAGCACCAATACCGACTTGTTGCGCAATTCGTAATACTTGATGACAGCCAAGGCAGTAAAAGTCTTGCCGAGACCCACGGAGTCGGCAAGGATGCAACCATGGTATTTCTCCAACTTGTTGATGCAAGCCAGTGCCGCATCTCGCTGAAAGTTAAAAAGTTTCTGCCAGATGACGCTGTTCTTGAATCCTACGCTCTCATTGGGGAGCACATCCTCGGAGATGTCTTCCAAGAACTCGTTGAAGATATGGTAGAGCGTGATGAAGTAGATGTACTCGGGCGCATTCTCCTGATACACGGTCTCCATGTATTCGAGCACACGGTCGGTGACATCGGCGAACTTGCTTCGGTCTGCCCAAAGTTCATCGAAGGTTCGGAGATAGTGGTCGGCCATCGGAGAAGAGAAACGGGTGATGGCGGAGAACATGCTGTTGCCTTTGGCCAATCCGAGGTCTGTGGTCGTGAAGTCGTTGAAAGGATAATAGCAGAAGTTGCTCGTATCACTTCCTTCCTGTCCGACATATCGCAAGGAGGAATTTTCGATGTTAAGCATACCTGGTACCAATTCATCGGAAATGTTGGACTTGAAGTGCGCCTTGCGGTCTATTTTATTTTCTTCTTGATATTCTCCAGCTCTGTCATCGCCTTTTCTCCAGCTTCCTCGCCTCGCTGTATCATCTCTGCCACCTTCTTCTCGCTGAAGCTGGCGGCGGAGAAACCTTTGAGGTCGGGGTTGATGTAGATATCGATGTGCTGAAGATTCTCTTGGTATTGGTTGAGGTCGGGGCGTTGGCTAACCCAATACAGGAGTTGCCCCAGGTGGCTCTCGGCAGTTTCGTATTTCTTGCTGCGGCGTTCTCGTTTCCAAGCCTCGCTGTCCTCATGCTTGTTTACCGTCAGGTCGATGGCAATCACAATGTCCGCCCCCATGTCGATCACTACATCCACAGGCAGGTTATCTACCAGACCGCCGTCCAGAAGTTCCACGCCGTCGATGTCGATGGCCTTGAATGCTCCCGGTATCGCCATGCTGGCACGCATGCTCCTCGCCAGGTTGCCACTCTTCAACACCACCTTGCGCCGATTGGTGTAGTCGGTTGCCACACAGCGGAAAGGTATGGGCAGGCTGTCGAAGGAGATGCTGTCTCTCTGGTTCGTCATCGAATCGAGGAGGGCGAGAATCTTGTCGCCGCGTATCATCCCCACAGACTTGTCTGTTAGCGGACTTCCCTTTCTGGAGACAGGAAAGCCGAAGAGATAGGTCACGCCGTTTCGCTTGACTAAGGGCTTGCCACTGAAGTCCATGTTGCGGTCGGTGAGCAGCGAGATCCATTCCTGGGTGCGAAACATGCTGTCGAGCTGTTCGCTGCGGTAGCCGCAGGCATAGAGACCGCCCACGATGCTTCCGATGCTGGTGCCGGCGATATAGTCTATAGGAATCCCCGATTTTTCGATGTATTTAAGTGCGCCTACCGTGGCAGCACCCTTGGCACCGCCGCCGCCCAAGACGAGACCTATTTTGGGGCGGTCTTTTGGTTGGGTGGCAACTGCGGTTTGCAGACTTGCAGTGAAAGCAAGAAGGCAAACGAATATGGAAAGTTTATGTTTTGTGCTCATGTTTCATTTATAGATAAAGTAAGATCCGCCATCGCTCATACAGTATTTCCTAAGCAAGCCCTGGATATATTCGGCATTGGCGCGGACCTGGGACTCGTTGCCATCGTAACCATTGATGAGAACGACAAGGTGGGTGGTCTTGAGCTCCATCTTGGTACGCTCGTTGTCGCTCGTAGGAGTCCCCACACCACCTGTTCGGTCTCGATATACAGGTAATCCTTCTATGTTGATGGCACCTCTGCCGATGCCTTCGTAAGGCTCGCCAGCTTTTCCCACTCCCAGGGTTAGTGTGTCTCCCTGGAACTTGTCGGCGTCAAAACCTCCTATGCTATAGCCGTATGCGATGCTTGCGAGGTTGACTAAATCCACGAGGGTGTCAATCTGGTAGAGACTCTTGTTCTGTAGGATGCGTCGGATAAGTGCCTCGGAAGCTGGACGATAGCGTGACGGGTCTTTGCCGCAAGCACGGTAAACTTTGCGAGTGGCGGCTATGCCACTGAGTTCTTTCAGCGACTCGGTGGTTAGCTCTTGTTTGTATTTCTCGCCTAGTTCGTTGATTTCGTCCCAAAGCTCTTGGCTATACGCTGAGTTCGTGACATAGGCTTCCACACATGCGCCGACAAATGTCGGGCATACCGATTCTATTTCGTCTGATACTATGACTTTCATAATGTGACATTTTGTGTTTGTATTCGTGTATGTGTTGCAAAGTTACTACTTATTTTCTAATCTTGCAAGAAAAAAGTTGTTTTCTTGATAAAGCTTGCGCATTTGCAGCAAGGAAGTCTCTAGAATTTTCTTGACAAGTCACCGCATTTTTGCAAGTGTGCTTTTTCCTTCTCCTAG
>CAVGEN010000020.1:0-21796 GCA_963628185.1 Waltera intestinalis
ACACTGAGGAGGCTTGGTTCAGCAACTGGGAGTATGACGATGCTTTCTGGAACAAAGACCAGACCGCCAATGCCAAGAAGACTTACGAGAACAGTCCTCACAAGTTTGTTGACAAGTGGGATACCCCTATTCTCTGCATCCACGGCGAGAAAGACTATCGTATCAACGCCAACCAGGGCATGGGTGCCTTCAATGCCGCTCGTATGCGTGGCATCCCAGCCGAGCTTCTCATCTTCCCCGACGAGAACCACTGGGTATTGAAGCCCCAGAATGGCATTCTCTGGCAGAGAACCTTCTTCGGATGGCTTGACAAATGGTTGAAGAAGTAAGAGACTATATTCTAACCCCATTAAAATGGGAATTAGAAACACATAACAAGAAAGCTAGTTTCGTCATGAAACTAGCTTTTTTCATGCCTTAATGGCAGAAATTCGACAAATATTTGCGAGTTTTAGAAATATTGCTTATATTTGTGCAGTGATTTCGATTATGTCGTATGATACTATAGGAACAATCATGCAACAATGATAAAAGACATCAGAACAAAGAATGAAACGGATATTGATTTACACCTTATTATATATATTAGGTTCGCAGGCTCTGTTGGCTCAACAAGCTTGCCTGTCGAAGTTGTCCCCTATGCTGCGCCATTATGTGCTTCAACAGCGAGCGGAAGCAACCCTACCCCATTCGCAAAAAATGAGCATCAGGTCTTTGGAAGACCCTATGCCCGAAGTGACGGCTTTTGTCAAGTTGGCGCAAGGAAGAGACGACCTCTTACGCCATGAGGGATGTAAGGTTTGGGCAAACTGGGGCAACATCTATGTAGCAACGATTCCGATGAACCGGGTGGCACGATTGACCTTGTTGCCTGAGGTATGTCGCATCGAAGCGAATATGAGTCCAAAAGCCATGATGGACTCGGCTGTTATCCAAGTCAATGCCCTACCTGCCTACGAGGGGCGCAATCTGCCCCAAGCCTTTACTGGCAAGGGAGTGGTGATGGGTATCATGGACATCGGTTTCGACTTGACGCATCCCAACTTCTATAATCCGCAGATGACGGAGTATAGAATCAAGGCTCTATGGGACCAGATTTCTTCGGACACCTTGCAGAGCACCCTGCCCGTGGGACGTGACTACATCGGCAAGGATGCGTTGTTGGCTTTGGGGTGTTCCACAGATGGGCACGACCAAACACATGGCACCCATACTTTGGGAATCGCCGCCGGCAGTGGTGGCGAGGGCGTTCCGACGAATGTGCCTGGCAAGTATCATGGCATGGCGTATGAGAGCGACATCTGCTTGGTGGCGAATGCCACTTCCGAAAACCAGGCTTTGATAGCCCCTTCCCAACTCTATAAATTTACCTATGCCATGGACGCCCTGGGGTTCAAATACATCTTCGACTATGCCGACAAGGCTGGAAAGCCATGTGTCATTTCCTTTAGCGAAGGCTCCGCGCAGGATTTCGATGGCAACGACATCCTTTTCCATGAGGTACTGGACAGTTTGACGAGTATTCCCGGGCACGTCATCGTGTCGTCGGCAGGCAACAACGGGCTGCTACCTTATTATATATACAAGCCCAAGAACAAGGAGAGCGCAGGCTGCTTCGTCAACAATGGGAGAAATTACGTCTATCACATCGCCAAGTCGGCAGAGGCATTCACCCTTCGCACCAGCATCTATGAGGGACAACAAAATCCGACATCCATAGACATAACAACCGACCAGGTTCTCGCTTCCAAGGACTCCACCTATATGGACACCCTGGATATAGCCGGCAAGCGATACGTACTTGCGATAGGAGCTTACCCTTCCTGTTACAATCCCGACGAACTCTGCTACGACTGGATGATTCAGACAAAAGACGAGACGAGCATAGGTACGGCCAATTACATCTCCTACCAAGTGGTGGGCAACGATGCCTGCGTGCAAGTATATCATGGTTCGGGCAATATGTATTCCTGCTCTGTCAATCCCAACTTGAACGATTGCGAACTTTCGCATAGCATCAACTCACCGTCCAGTTACGAGAGCGTCATTTGTGTGGGTTCCACCATCAACCACACCTATTCGATAGACTTGAAGGGCAACAAGCAGAATGTGGAGACCGATCCTAGCGGCAGTTGGGTAAAATCCTCTTCCATCGGTCCGACTTTCGACGAGCGTATCAAGCCTGATGTCGTCGCCCCCGGCAATAATGTCGTGGCGTCGTACAGCAGTTTTTACGTGCAAAACCATCCTGACGCATGGGATGTCCAGCATTCCGACGTAGCCCATTTTGACTATCAAGGCCGCACGTATGCCTGGAACAACAATGGCGGAACCTCCATGGCATCCCCCGTGGTAGGTGGCGCAGTGGCGTTATGGTTGGAGGCAAACCCTCGTTTGTCACGCCGGGAAGTCATGGAAATCATCAAGAAGACAAGCAAACCTTTGGATGACGTACATCCGATACCCAACAACTATTGGGGATATGGCGAGATAGATGTGTATCGAGGACTGTTGGCGGCTCTGCAAGTAGATGGGATTAAAGGCATCAGCTCCCGCCAACCCAAGAAGGCAAAAGTCAAGTTGGGTGCCAATGGGGTGCTCGTCCAATTGGACACCCCCTCAAAAGAGTCTTTTTCCGTCGCAATCTTCAATACGGAAGGAATAAAACTACAGGAACAGAAGATGGATGCAGGCGAGAGCGAGTATCGCCTGCCTATCTCCCATTTACCTTCGGGTGTTTATATCATTCAGGTAACAGGTAGCTCGGAAATATCGGGTTCCAGTATCATCCGGAAAAGATAGGCGATGAATTTGCCCGAATATATGCGAAACCTCCACATCCCCATTTCTAGGTATTTGAGCGAAACCATCATTTTTAGGTATTGCAGCATTCAAAAAAACATCGTACCTTTGCAACCGTAAATAAGAAAGTAACGTAACTAAAAGTATATAAAAATGAAATCAACAATTGTAATTTACGGTTCTTCTACCGATACCTGCCATGGTATTGCAGACACCATCGCCAGCAAACTTGGCGCAGAAGCAGTAGATGTCACCAGCATCGACGATGCCACAGTGACAAGTCATGACAACCTCATTCTTGGCACCTCCACTTGGGGCGCAGGCGAGATGCAAGACGACTGGTACGACGGCGTGAAAGTTCTCAAGAGCGCAGGCTTGGCTGGCAAGACAGTCGCCCTCTTCGGTTGCGGCGACGCAGAGTCTTATCCCGACACTTTCTGCGGCGGCATGAAGGAGCTGTACGATGCTTGCATCGAGGCAGGCGCAACAGTTCTCGAAGGAGTTTCCACCGATGGCTACACTTATGACGACAGCGAGGCTGTGGCAGATGACAAGTTCGTAGGCTTGGCACTCGACGATGTCAACGAGGATGACAAGACCGAAGGACGCATCGACGCTTGGCTAGAGTCCATCAAGCCATCACTCTAACAGATTGGGAATCTTTGCTTTTTAACACAAAGCATTTCTTTTACTTATAACAACCATAACAAAAAGTCGGATAGTATGCAGCAGGATGTAACGTTGATGCCAGTGGATATGAAGGTGCTGATGAATCATATTTATGAATACAAGAAAGGTGTGCGCCGCATGGTGCTCTTCACCTTCAACAAGAAGTATGAGTCTTTTGCCATAACTCGCTTGAAACATCAGAACATCAACTATATCGTGCAGCCAGTAGGCAACGACCGCTTGAACCTGTTCTTTGGCAAACGTGAATGCTTGGATGCTATCCGGCTTATGGTGACAAAACCCCTAAACCAATTATCGCCGGAGGAGGACTTCATCCTTGGTGCGATGCTAGGCTATGACATCTGCGCCCAGTGCGAGCGATATTGCGAGCGCAAGTGCCGTAGTTGCGCCAATGCCTAGAGTGCTGGGCGAATGGCGTTATATGTTATAATGTTATTATCAGACAATGATTGATTCTTTAGATAGATTTGAAACTTTTAGATAGAGTAGATTAGTAAAATAAAATAGATTTCAGATAGAATCTTGTTCGCTAATAAAATAATAATTCATAATGTTTTTGTATAATATGTACTAGGCTGCCTGTGAAGGTAGCCTTTTGCATGATTGGGCAAGTTCGTATATTAAATGATAAAAAATGTAAATAGATTTGGCGGAGTCAAATAAAAGCAGTACCTTTGCACCCGCTTTTGAGATAAAGCATATCGAGTATGCACCCTTAGCTCAGTTGGTAGAGCAACTGACTCTTAATCAGTGGGTCTAGGGTTCGAATCCCTAAGGGTGTACGAATCGCAAGAAAACAATGAGCGACAATTCTTTGGCGACAGAGATTTGTCGCTCATTTCATACATTCATCTTTCTATGCAAAAAGCCTGACCACACAAGGCAAAAAAAAGAACTGTGTATCAGACTACCCGACACACAGTTCTTATAAATATCTCTCTCTATAAATGTTTCCTATGAAATATAGTCAAACTAAATACGCTTACTTGATGAGACCACGGTTCTTGAGAGTGGTGTTCAAGAGCATCAAGTACTTGCGATACTGCTTCTCCGAGAGGATGGCGTGGATGTACTTCAAATCCTTGTTGATAGCCTTGCCTATCATCGCCTCACGCTCGTCAGCAGGAGCTACCGCTGCGTTCATCATCTCTGCCGAGAAGTTCTTGTGTACGTCTGCCACAGCCTCTGCCTGATCGATGTTCAAGCTCAAAGCGTCAGACAAGCTACCCATGTTTACGTTCATGTTATAAGCGGCTGTTGCTGCTGTTGCACTTGCGTTCTCGTCTGCTGCGAAAGTAGTTGTCATACTCAACAATGCTACTGCCAATACTACTAACTTCTTCATAATCTTTTTACCTTTCTTTACTTTGTGAGCCTTTTCCTATGGTGGAGGTCTCGCCTCCCGACTTAGTTGTCGTTCCTTGCACGAAGAAACCAGCTCGTTTTACATTATCCTAAAAACTTTGTCTTTATCCTTTTGACGCTGCAAAGATACGAACTATTTCCGATTGCCGCAAGAGAAATGATGAAGAAAATTCAGAATCGCCACCATTTCTTGACGTAAATCAATAGCAAACATGACAAACCGGTTACAAAACGTCATTTTATCTTCTTTTTAGCTTTCCTTTTGCCAACTCAAAAAGGATTTCCCAAACGATATACAAGCAAGTTCCCGATGATTGTAAGAATAAAGTCACACCTAGCCAGCAAACGTTAGCGCAGCATCTAAGTCTCCCCCTCACCCCACTTTCAAATTTACGTCGGGAGGAAAAACTTTTTCCCTCCCGACGCAGAATTTTTTCCCTCCCGATGCAGCAATCCAACTATGGCGTAAGATTTCTAGCGATTTGTTTGCAAGTGTCAAATTTTTGTTGTACCTTTGCAGTCAATGTAACAATCCCTATATATAATATAATAAGGTATATGGAAGAACAAACTCATATCGACAAGGCGTTAGCCTTCATGGAGAATCTGGAGAAACTTGCCAATCAGCTCAAGGCGGCGGAAGACCACCAGAAACTTCTGCTGGGCAGAATGCTAGAACTCAAAAAGAGCAACGAGACTGATACCGACGAATATTCCCGCCTCTCCCAACAGAGCAAGGGGCTGCAAGACATCATCGACAAATGGCGACCCATCTACCTGGAACGCATGGAGATGGTTAAAGGCATCCAGAAAAGGAAACGTACTCGCAAGTAAGTTCCGACATGCCCTTTTCAATGTACAATAACAAAAAACAACAATAACAATGGAAACAAAGAACAAATTTATCGTGTTGTCATATTCACTCTATGACACAACAAACGGTGACGACGGCAACGAGGTATTGCTTGAGAAGACCCAGGACGAACGTCCTTTCATCTTCGTTAGCGGCATGGGCGCTACCCTCCCTTCTTTCGAGGAGCAGGTAGTCAACTTGGAGAAAGGTGCCGAGTTTGACTTCACCCTGAACCCAGAACAGGCTTACGGCGAGCACATCGCCGAGCGTGTACTTGAACTTGACAAGCAAATCTTCACCATCAACGGTGAGTTTGACGCTCAACACGTGAAGGTTGGCGCAGTGCTTCCTTTGCAGAACGAGGACGGCAACCGCTTCTTGGGTCTCGTACTTTCCATCACCGACGACAAGGTGACGCTCGACCTCAACCACCCATTGTCTGGCAAGAAGCTCAACTTCTGCGGTGAGGTCTTGGAGAGCCGTGAGGCTACAGCCGAGGAAGTGGCTCACATGGCGAAGTTGCTGAGTGGCGAAGGCCAGCAGGGCTGCGGCGGTGGCTGCGAGAACTGCGGCGGCGACTGCGGCAAGGATGGCGAAGGCGACTGCAAAGAAGGCGGTTGCGAGAATTGCGGTAAGTAAATCCTACTTGACCATCATACAGAATGGGGCTTTCATGCCCCATTTTTTAATTACTCTTTATAAGCTTTTGAAATATGAGAAATACATTTGGCAATCTCTTTACGCTCACGACTTTCGGTGAAAGTCATGGCGTAGCCGTAGGCGGTGTCATCGATGGTTTCCCTGCCGGCATAGAAATCGACATGGACTTTGTACAGAGCGAATTGAACCGTCGCCGCCCAGGACAGAGCCATATCACCACTTCTAGAAACGAGGCTGACAAGGTGGAATTCCTCAGTGGTGTCTTCGAAGGAAAATCAACGGGCACCCCCATCGGGTTTGAGGTACGCAACACCAACCAGCACTCCCAGGACTACGAGAACATGCGTTGTCTCTTCCGTCCATCCCACGCCGACTATACTTATCACGAGAAGTATGGCATACGCGACCATCGTGGCGGCGGTCGTTCTTCGGCACGCATCACGATAGCAAGATGTGTGGGTGGAGCGTTGGCGAAGTTGGCTCTCCGCCAATTAGGCATCAGCGTGACCGCCTACACAACGCAAGTGGGCGACATTGCCCTTGACAGAGATTACCACAAGTATGACCTCTCCACGATAGAAGACAACATCGTGCGCTGCCCAGACCAAGAGAAGGCAAAGGAAATGGAAAACCTCATCGCCGGCATCAAGGCAGAGGGCGACACCATCGGCGGAGTGATAGCCTGTGTCGTCAAGGGATGTCCTGCGGGCTTGGGCGAACCCGAGTTCGACAAGTTGCACGCCCAGCTGGGCGCAGCCATGTTGGGCATCAATGCCGTGAAAGGATTTGAATATGGCGAAGGGTTCGAAGGTGTCACGACACGGGGAAGCGAACAAAACGACGTGTTCGTTCCTGCAAGCATTGCCGAAAGCGGAGCTGTCACCCCAACAAATGGCGGCAACATCACCACGACCACCAATCACAGCGGTGGCATCCAAGGCGGCATCAGCAACGGACAGGACATCTATTTCCGTGTAGCATTCAAACCTGTGGCTACCATCCTGACCGAGCAACACACCGTGGACTTGGAAGGCAACCCTACCCTTCTGAAAGCACGTGGCCGCCACGACCCATGTGTCTTGCCTAGAGCAGTACCTGTGGTTGAGGCTATGGCAGCCATGGTAATACTCGACAATTACCTATTAAATAAGACCATAAAACTTTTTTAAAGGTAAAAAAGTAAAAAGGTAAAAGAGTAAAAAGATTATCGCCGCAAGAGTTCCCAACGAGGAAACCTTGCGGCGATTGCTATTTGGGGAAGTCCTCCATGTGCCCCAAAACCGAGCACATGGAAAACAAACTTTAGCTTACACGATTCAACTTCTTGATGATAGAGAATATGAAGAGGGCAGCTAGCAAACAGATAACCATCAACGTACCCCATACCACAGGCAATGGCATATCCCACATGTGACCTGGAATAGAAACCAACTTGTTGCCGAGGGCTGTAGCCACAAACCAGCCACCCATAATCATACCCTTATACTTAGGAGGCGCCACCTTACTTACAAATGAAATACCGATAGGTGAAAGAAGCAACTCCGCAAAGGTCAAGATAAGATAGGTGCCTACGAGCAAGTTAGGAGTTACATTTGCCACGTGGTTAGGGTGGTCGGTGGCAGGCAAGCCAAGGCTGAACATGGTCATCAAGAAGTAAGCAAAGGCAGCCACAAGCATACCCAAACCTATCTTGACAGGAGCCTTAGGTTCCTTACCCTTCTTACCCAACCAACCGAAGAGGGCAATGCTCACCGGTGTCAAGGCTACGACGAAACAAGGATTGAACTGTTGGAAGATTGGTGCGTCGATAGCTACGACATCAGCACTATGCTCCATATAAGTATAGCCCAAGATGGCAGCAGGAACAGCAATCAACAAAGTATTGATGAGCTTACCCTTGAAAGAAGTCTCCTTATTGGTAGTAATCCAACCTACCAAGCCGTAAACCACCAAGATACACCATACCAAGTTGATGACATTGAACTCCATACCTGTCACACCAGTAGCCTCACGAGCAGTAAACTCGTCGGCGAACCAAGTCAGGGTCAAGCCATTCTGGTGGAAAGCCATCCAGAAGAAGATAACCACAGCGAAGACAAGGCACAAGCAGACGATGCGCTCCTTGGTCTCGGCAGGACTCATCTCTTCCAGAGCCTCGTCCTTAGCTCCATCCTTTTTCTTGGACACAAGTACCTGCTGATACGTCTTCTTGCCCAAAAAGTAAATCAAGATAGACACAATGACGGAAACACAAGCCACAGCAAACGCAAAGTGATAAGAGTCAGCCTTGGTGTAACCGAGATCATTCTGCGCCCAAGCCATGATGGTAGTTGCAGCAGTAGGAGCAAACAAGGCGCCAATGTTAATCGCCATATAGAAAAGCGAGAAGCCTGAATCACGCTGGCTGGCATACTTAGGGTCGTTGTAGAGGTCGCCCACCATCACTTGGAGATTACCCTTGAAGAAACCAGTTCCCAAACTAACAAGCAACAGCGCAGCACCCATGGCTGCCACAGCCACAGCACCCCCACCCAATGGGATGGAAAGGAAGAAGTAACCCAGGAACATGATCAAGATACCGATGATAACCATCTTGTTGTACCCCCACTTGTCGGCAGCCATACCACCGAACAGAGGCAAGAAATAGACTGCGGTGAGGAACCATGTATAGATTTCAGACGCAACACCAGCGTCGAAACCAAAGTTCTCTCCCAAGAACAAGGCAAACACAGCAAGCATGGTATAGTAACCAAACCGCTCACCTGTATTAGCCAAAGCTAAGGTCCAAAGACCTTTCGGTTGATTCTCAAACATAATTATTATTTATTTTTTAAGTTATTATATTGCTAATGACATCAGTAGGAGCAAACATCTTATCACCTAATCCAATCTAAGCTTTCAGTTTGCAAAGGTACAGAAAAAGTTTGAATATACAAACAATATGCAGCAAAAACATCCATTTCGGTTAACTTTTAGCATTTTCGGCAGAACTTTTTACATCATTGTTCTCTTTTTGGCGGTAGTTTCTATAGGAGAAGAAACAGATTGATTTAAGAAAAATATACAATAAATCGAAACTTTTTCTGTTTATATTACAAAGAAGTTGCAGATTTTTTTGTAATTTTGCAGCCCGAAATGCTTGAAAGGCGTTTCCACATCAATAGAATACACATTAAATTAGGTAAAAAGAGATAAAATTTATGAGACAACTTAAAATTAGCAAGAGTATAACCAACCGTTCCAGTGAAGCACTTGACAAGTACTTGGTGGAGATTGGTCGTGAACCTATGGTCTCCATCGACGAGGAGATTGAGCTAGCCCAGAAAATTCGCAAGGGCGGTCGTGAGGGTGAACGTGCCAAGGAGAAATTGGTCAAGGCCAACCTCCGTTTCGTGGTTTCTGTGGCAAAGCAGTACCAGCACCAGGGTCTTTCGCTCACCGACTTGATTGACGAAGGCAACATCGGTCTTGTAAAGGCTGCGGAGAAGTTTGACGAGACTCGTGGTTTTAAGTTTATTTCATACGCTGTATGGTGGATTCGCCAGAGCATCCTCCAGGCTATCGCCGAGCAGAGCCGCATCGTTCGCCTGCCTCTGAACCAGGTGGGTGCGTTGAGCAAGATCCAGGCTGAGATCAGCAAGTTTGAGCAGGAGCACCAGCGCAAGCCTTCGGTTTCCGAGTTGAGCAAGATTACCAACATGGAGGAGACCAAAATCGACCAGACCATCAAGGCAGACAACCACCACATGAGCATCGACGCTCCTTTCGGTGGCGAGGACGATGACAACGCCATGGTCGATGTGATGGCTTCAGGCGAAGACACCCGCACCGACAAGCAGGTGGATTTCGAGTCGATGAGCAGCGAGTTGAAGCGTGTGCTCGACGCTGTGCTCAAACCTCGCGAGCGCGACATTCTCTGCTACTGCTACGGCATCGGTTGCCACGAGAAGGGCTTGGAGGAAATCGGCAGCGAGTTCAACTTGACCCGTGAGCGTGTACGCCAGATTCGCGAGAAGAGCATCATCAAGCTCCGTGAAAGTGGAAAGATCAAGATTTTGATGAAATACTTAGGATAAAATAAGGCTTGGCGAATTGCCAAGCCTTTTTCGTTAGTTTGCTATAAAGTTGCCAAACTTATCTATCACTCCCGTCACCATGTCACGGGTTGCCTCGAAGTAAGGATATTCGTCACGCAGACAAATCTCATCATACACGAAGTCGGCGACAACCGTGTCTTTACCATCAGGAAGGACCAATCCCATCTTGCCGCTCTTCTCGGCTATCACAGGCATGATGCTCAAGTCATCGTTATAGATGTAACAAGTGCGAAGGAAATCATACTGCGGAGACAGCATAATCTCGCCGTTGTGGTTCTTGATGCCAAACTTGCCGTTCTCCTCGAAAACCTCATGATACTGCAGGTACTTCTCCTTCAAGCGCAGGTAATAGAATATCATCTTGCGCTTGTCGTTGATAAACTCCAGCATGTACTGGAACGTATCGCAATAGTTGGCCACCGAGCGCACAAGTATCATCTTGAAATCGAGTCCGTCAAGAGCCTTGCGGTTGAGGTCGATATACTTAGCTATCGCCTTCTCCTTCTCCGGCACGCTCAAGCTAGACAAGCGTTCCTCAAACTTCAGCATAGCATTCTTCGTACCCGACATACCCTTGATATATCGGTGAATCTGTCTTCCCATTTCTGCACAGACAAACTTGTCTATCTCTTGCTGCTCTATAGGGTCAGCGTACTCTTTTATAAGAGTTTCAGATGTCGTGTTCATGGTTAGTCCTTTCTTTTAGATGCGTTTCCGCCCTCTCCTGAGAAAGCGGAAACGCTTGGTTTATAATTATTGTTACTTGATCACTTCTTCACATTTGGCTGCTGCAACCCATAACCCTTGCGCTTGTCCTCCATCAAGAGGAGGAAGGAGATGACGATGGCTATGACACCGAAGCCGGCGAAGATCGTCATCGTCTCGGTATAGTCGATGACACCGTCAGCGGCCGTGTTGGCTTGGTTCACCTTACCTATCCAAACAGGTATCAAGGCAAGTCCGATGTTCTGGATATAGAAGATAAGGGCGTATGCAGTACCCAAAAGTTTCATAGGAATAATCTTTGGAACAGACGGCCACATGGCTGAAGGCACCAGTCCGAATGCGATACCGAGGATGAGCATCATCACGATGGCAAGCACCCATGAGTTGATTGGCAACGCAAACACCACATGCACCAAGGTAAGGAGACAGCTACCGATAATCATCAAAGTCGCCCCCTTGCCATACTTGTCATACACACTACCGAAGAGCGGGGTCAGGAAGATGGTGCCGAATGGCAACATCGCCGGAATCAACCCTGCCACGTCAGCATCCACACCATACTTGAATATCATCAACTTGGTGGCAAACTTCAAGAATGGGAACACGCCGGCGTAGAACATCAAGCAGAGGAACGCCACATACCAGAACCCCGTGGTCTTAAACAAGCCTGCCAAGTCGGAGAACTTGAATCCCTCCTCTGGCTCGCCAGCCACAGCGGCGGCTGAAGCATCTTCCTTCTTGTCCAACACACAATAAACGAGATAAACCAAGAAACCTGCACAGAGCAAAGCGGCACCCAAACCTACGGAAGCAGCCACACCGCCCATCGACTTGGCGAAAGGAAGAGCTGCGCCAAGGGCTGCGGCTGTACCCAAGCGGGCCGTTGCCACCTGAACACCCATCGCCAGAGCCAGTTCGTGTCCTGTAAACCATTTCACGATAACCTTGCTCACCGTGATACCGCAAATCTCACAACCCACACCATAAATGGCGAAGCCGAGGGATGCCACCACCACCTGTGTCTGATAAGTTCCGAAGAAAGGCACGGCGACAGTGCCATCGAACTGATGACCTACCGCATACCATTTCACCAAAGCTCCGCCAAACATGAGAACCGTCGAGAGAATACCCGTAAAGCGGATGCCAAACTTATCGAGGATAATACCTCCGAAGAAAAGGAGCAAAAGGAACACATTGAAATAGCCGTATGCTCCTGAGAAAAATCCATATTCATCCGAAGACCATCCCAGGCCTAGTCCTCCATCTTCCCTGGCTGCCGTAAGCAGTGGTTCGAGCGGAGACATCACATCCGTGAAAAAGTAGCCAAACATCATCGTGAGACTCACGATGGCCAGGGCTGTCCATCGAGCCGACTTGGAGTCGCTCAATTTCTGTTGAATTACTTTTGTTGCTGTCATTATTTTGCTTTTTTGTTTTTTACTTTTCTACATTTTTTGCCTTTAAGCATCACTTTCTCTTCGCATTCTTGGTACGCACGATGTCGAATAGACAAGCCAGTTTCACCACGATTTGCCCATAGTTGCTCTTGGCGAAATAGTCTTTCTTGGAGTTGCCATAGATATTGCCCAGTCCATAGTAGTATCGGGCCTCCAACAAGAAGTGCCCTACCTTCGGAATGCTGTATTCCGCCCCCAGTCCTAGGGCGATACCGTAGTCGAACTTATTTTCTATCGCCATCGTATCCTGCGCCACCACCGTGTTGACACGGTCGTTATCCGTGACAGGCGGATGGACAGGATCGAAGTTGCTCTTGGTGGATTCACTCAAGAGATAGCCGAACTGCGGACCGGCATTGACGAAGATGTTGAGTCCCCGTGTCTCCCTACCCCATGCCAGATGGGCAAATACAGGCACCTGTATATAGGTAGCCGTGCGCTGGTAAGCCAACCGCTCCCCTGTCGCCGTGACAGTCACAGGCGCATCGTCGATGTCAAGGATATTCTCTTTCCATCCCACCTTCGAGTAGTTTACCTCCCCATAGATGGAGCAGATGGTCTTGAAATACTTCTCGCAAACATAGCGATAAGAGAAACCTCCCGTGACGCCTCCATGCTGGGTCTGCGTCACCTTCGGAGTGAAGCCTACGCTACTCATCACATAGCCACCATTGCCACCCACCGAGAAATCATTGCGGTGCTCGCCTATCTGCGCCTGTGCCGCATGGCAAGCCGCCAAGGCAAACACTCCTATTATTATCTTTTTGTTCATTACCTTATTATATATAGAAGATCACTTGGATTCTTCACTCTTCGTTCTTCATTCTTCACTCTTCCCTTCAATACGTCACCGCCTCCACCTGGCGGTTGAAAGTATAGTGTATCAACTGCAACACCTGGTTGCGATAGCCACCTTTTGAGGTCTTCACAAAATGGAGCGGTGTCTGCACAGGCTGATAAGTCACCTGAGCCTTGCTACCCGTGAAGTCCTTGCCTGCCTTGTTGATGCCCTGTATGAAATACATGGCGTGGTCATAGCCCATGATGGCGAAGCGAGGCATAGCCACCTGCATCGGCTGATGGAACCACACGCTGTACCTTCTCTCCAGGTCGATAGTCTGGGCGGAGTTGGCATTATAATAAAAGGTGGAAGGGATATAAGCGTCGTACCTATAGAATCTGTCGAGGTTGTACTTCGCATACATCAACCATTCCGTGTAACCGAAAAGCGAGATGACGGCGCCCGGATATTTGGCAGAGAACTCATCCAGCTTGTTGAGCACCTGTGTCAACTGTGGCGAACGCCCCGTATTGAGCACCACGACATTTTGCTTGGAAGGAACAAACGCCTTGGCAAAATAGTCGAGCGAAGAGTTGACATTGGTGATGCTATAGTTGATGTTACGCTTCTCCAACTCCTTGCGAAGTCCAAAGGTAAAGTTACCCTTGCGGGAAGTGGAGTCGTTGCAATCCACGAAGACGGGATGCACATTCTTGAAACGAGCCAAGAAAGCCTTGATGGCTGCGTCATTGAGCACCTCGGGCGACTGATACACCTGGAAGATTTCCTTGTTGCGCTCCACGTCATCGCCCGATATAGAGAATGGTATCACCATCTTGATGCCGTAGGTCTTACAGAAACCGGCCAGAGGAGCCACCTGCTTGGTATAGAGCGGTCCGAAGATGAGGTCGCATGTGCTAGCCCCCTCTTGTACCAAGGTGGTACGGATGTCGGCGTCGATAGGTACATTCCACGCGTGGATATTGATATGGAGTCCTTTCTGCTTCAGATTCTCACATGCCAAGAGGATACCACGATAATACTCCACCATGCGTCTGCCGTCGCCGTCCACATCATGCAGTGGCAGCATGACACCCACGTTCACCGTGTTGGCTTGTTTCTTCACTGCTGTCTGAGCCTGTCCCTTGGCAGCGGTCGAGGAAGCTGCAGTGGCTGGTTTGGCGAAAGGGATAAAGAGCGTAGCCCCCTTTTGGAGCATATACCCCTCTTTCTTCATCTCGGGATTGGCGTCCATCAGTTCCGGCAAGGTCAAGCCATACTTGTTGGCTATGCCGAAGACGGTATCTTTCTTTTTCACTGTATATATATCACGCCACTTGGTAGTCTGGGCGTAAGATGCAGCGCCGAAAGCCATCAGCACCAGCACCAACATAAGGTATCTAAGTTTCTGTTTCATGTCTTCTTCGTTTTGTGTTTCAGCCAAGTCATCTTGCGTCAGTCACCACCCCCATGATGCGACCACATTTGCCTGACAATATGACTGCATTTGCTTAATTTTATGATTTCATTTGCAAAAATACAAAAAAACTCTCATTCAACCATACTCTAATTCAGAAAATTGCGCTATCTTTGCAGAAATTTACATTACGACGCATAATTAAATTGGAAAAATGATGAATAGAAATACGATATTTGAGGGTTTCAATTCAAGGTGGGCTATCGTTATGCTTGTCCTTTTCCTCCTGCAAACAACGGTAAGTCGGGCGGACGAATACCCAGGCATCCTGCCTTCCGTCACCTTCACCACGGCAGACGGAGAGACCTCGGAGGACGAGACGTTCTCGGGGTCCGCACCCATCAAGGCCAGCTTCATGGCCAATCCTTCCAACGAGTCGGGATGGACCTCCTACTACGAGTGGCGCATCTACCACGACAACGACACCGTGCCCTATATAATAAGGTATGAGGAGAACACAGAAATCGAGTTCAACCAGTCGGGCCAGCACCGTGCCGTACTCTACGCCAAGTTTACCAAGGACGGCGAGACCATCGAACTAACCAACGAGGAGTCGCCTTTCTCCGTCACCGTGTCGGAGAGCTACCTCCAGATGCCCAACGCCTTCTCGCCCAACGGCGACGGCATCAACGACATCTACAAGGCAAAGGACGGCTACCAAAGTTTGACGGAGTTCCACGCCTACATCTTCAACCGTTGGGGGCAGAAGCTCTACGAGTGGTCCGACCCTGCTGGTGGCTGGGACGGCACGTTCCATGGCAAGCCCGTCAAGGACGGTGTCTATTTCTGCCTCGTCAAGGCGAAAGGTGCCGACGGCAAGACCTACAACATCAAGAAAGACGTCAACCTGCTCAGAGGCTACACCGAGAGCGGTTCCATCTCTCAGTAAGTCACAGAGAAATCTCTGTAAGTCATTCACGACCCATAAACAAGTCACTTGACTTCCATAAACAAGACAGTAAAGTAAAGAAACAATTATACTTAAATGAACGCAGAAGACGAAAAGATAAACGTGTGGGGAGCACGAGTCCACAACCTCAAGAACGTGGATGTGGAAATCCCCCGCGACTCCCTTACAGTAATCACCGGACTTTCGGGTTCGGGAAAGTCATCCCTGACCTTCGACACCATCTTTGCCGAGGGCCAACGCCGTTACATCGAGACATTCTCCGCCTATGCCCGCAACTTCCTTGGCAACATGGAACGCCCTGACGTAGATAAGATTACGGGGCTCAGTCCAGTCATCAGCATCGAACAGAAGACCACCAACAAGAACCCCCGCTCCACCGTGGGCACCACGACCGAGATATACGACTACCTGCGCTTGCTCTACGCCCGTGCAGGCACCGCCTATAGCTACCACAGCGGCGAGGCGATGGTGAAATACACGGAGGAGCAGGTCATCGAGATGATACTCCACGACTTCAAGGGTCACCGCATCTACCTCCTCGCACCCCTCGTTCGCCAACGCAAGGGCCACTATCGAGAACTCTTCGAGAGCATGCGCCGCAAGGGCTACCTCCACATCCGTGTGGATGGAGAAATCATGGAACTGACCCGCGGCATGAAGACCGACCGCTACAAGAACCACAACATAGAGGTGGTCATCGACAAACTCGCGGTGCGTGACGAGGACGAGGAGCGCATCCGCAAGAGCATCGCCACGGCCATGAAGCAAGGCGACGGCATGGTGATGGTCATCGACAAGGATGCCAGCAACGATGTCAAGACATTCTCCAAGCGACTCATGGACCCCGTGACAGGCATGGCATACCAAGACCCTGCCCCAAACATGTTTTCCTTCAACTCTCCCGAAGGTGCATGCCCCCACTGCAAAGGTCTTGGAAAGGTGAACCAGATAGACATCAAGAAGGTAATTCCAGACGACAAACAGAGCATCCACGAGGGTGGAATCATTCCTCTAGGCAAATACAAGAACCAAATGATTTTCTGGCAGATAGAGTCTCTTCTGGAAAAACACGGAGCTACCTTGAAGACACCCATCAAAGACCTCGACGAGGACACCATGCAAGAGATAATGTACGGTTCGCTGGAGAACGTGAAAATAGACAAGGAGAAGGTACATACTTCCTCTGATTACTTCTGTGCCTACGACGGCATCATCGACTATCTGAAGAGCGTAATCGACAGCGACGACTCTGCCGCCGGCAAGAAATGGGCAGACCAGTTCATCTCCACCATCGAGTGCCCGGAATGCCATGGCCAGCGACTGAAGCGCGAGTCTCTCTCCTACCGCATCTGGGACAAGAATATCTCGGAGGTAGCCTCGCTCGACATCGACCAACTGCGTGACTGGCTCGACCAAGTAGAGGACCATCTGCCTAAGATGAAGGCCCAGGTGGCACACGAAATCGTGAAGGAACTGCGGTCCCGTGTCACATTCCTCTTGGACGTAGGTCTGAACTACCTATCGCTCAACCGCCAGTCGGCTTCGCTATCGGGCGGAGAAAGCCAGCGCATCCGCCTGGCCACCCAGATAGGCAGCCAACTCGTCAATGTGCTCTACATCCTCGACGAGCCTAGCATCGGACTGCACCAGCGTGACAACGACCGGCTCATCAACAGCCTGAAAGAACTGAGAGACATCGGCAACACCGTAATCGTCGTGGAGCACGACCGAGACATGATGCTTGCCGCCGACTACATCGTCGATATCGGTCCGAAGGCGGGTCGCAAGGGAGGCGAGGTCGTCTTTCAGGGCACTCCTGCCAAGATGCTGGAAACGAACACCATCACAGCGCAATATCTCAACGGCGAGATGGCCATCAAGATACCAGAACACCGCCGCGAAGGCAACGGCAAGAGCATCGTCATCCGTGGAGCCAAGGGCAACAATCTGAAGAACGTCGATATCGAGTTCCCACTGGGCAAACTTATCGTCGTAACAGGCGTGAGCGGCTCGGGAAAATCCACCTTGGTCAACGAGACCTTGCAACCAATCCTCTCACAGCACTTCTACCGATCGCTCAAGAAGCCCATGCCCTACGACAGCATCGAGGGCATTGAGAACATCGACAAGGTGGTGAACGTCGACCAGAGTCCTATCGGCAGAACGCCTCGCAGCAACCCTGCCACCTACACAGGCGTGTTCAGCGACATCCGTTCCCTCTTCGTCGGACTGCCCGAGGCGAAGATACGCGGCTACAAGCCGGGGCGGTTCTCCTTCAACGTGAAAGGAGGCCGATGCGAGGCTTGCAGCGGAAACGGTTACAAGACCATCGAGATGAACTTCCTGCCAGATGTATATGTGCCCTGCGAGGTATGCCATGGCAAACGATACAACCGCGAGACCTTGGAGGTGCGGTACAAAGGAAAGAGCATCGCCGACGTGCTCGACATGACCATCAACCAGGCGGTAGAGTTCTTCGAGAGCGTGCCACAGATTCTACAGAGGATCAAGGCTTTGCAGAGTGTCGGACTCGGTTACATCAAACTGGGCCAGAGCAGCACCACCCTCTCGGGAGGCGAGAGCCAGCGAGTGAAACTTGCCACGGAATTGTCGAAACGAGACACAGGCAAGACGCTCTACATCCTAGACGAACCTACGACCGGACTCCACTTCGAGGACATCCGCATCATGATGGACGTACTACAGAAACTGGTGGATAGAGGCAACACCGTACTCATCATCGAGCACAACCTTGATGTCATCAAGCTCGCCGACTATATCATCGACATGGGGCCGGAAGGCGGTTGCGGCGGCGGTCAGCTGCTTTGCGCCGGAACACCCGAGGAAGTGGCGAAGAGCAAGAAGGGCTATACCCCAAGGTTCCTGAAGGAAGAACTCGAAAGGAAATAGTACGCTTGCGGCAGGTGCGGCAAGTTTATAAAAGTACATGACGCACCTGACGCAGTATAAAAAGATAATAACAAAGAGAAAATATAAAAAAGAGAAAGTAAAAATGGACAAATTACCAATGAATGATGTTCCGATGCTCGTAAGTGCTATCAACTTCCTGCTTCGAGACCATGAGTTTGAGACTTTAGACGAGATTTGCTATCACTTCAACGTCGATAGAAAAGAATTAGAGGAGAAAATGGCCACCCAGGGATTCGAGTGGTCGGAAGAACAAAAAAAGTTTTGGTAAAAAAAGCAGCGACATGACAACAGATTTCACAAAACGACCCTTGTATAAAGAGATACAAGACTATGCGCTCATCGCCATCGGCATGATTTCGTACGCCATCGGATGGAACGTGTTCCTCCTCCCCACCAACGTGACAGCCAGCGGTTTGCCAGGCATATCGTCCATCATCTACTGGGCTACGGGGTGCCCCGTGCAAATACCTTACTTCGCCGTCAACGCCGGCCTGCTGGTTGCAGCATGGCTCATCCTCGGCAAGAAGTTCTGCGTGAAGACCATCTACGCCGTTATCGTGGTGACACTCCTCACCTCCTATTTCTCCCACCAAACGGAAGGAATGCACCTGTTGCAGGACCAGCCCCTCTGGGCAGCCATCCTGGGTGCAGTATTTTGCGGATGCGGCATAGGTCTGGGATTCTCGGCAGGAGGTTCGACAGGCGGCACCGACATCGTGGCAGCCATCGTCAACAAGTACCGCGACATCTCCCTCGGCCGTGTCATCATGATATGCGACATCTTCATCATCTCCTCCAGCTATTTCGTCGTACACGACTGGGAGAAAGTGCTCTACGGCTACGTGGTGCTCTACGTACAGGCATTCTGCATCGACCAGGTGGTCAACAGCCGCCGCCGCAGCGTGCAGTTCTTCATCATCTCGAAAAAGTACCAGGAGATAGGCAAGCGCATCAACACCGATGCCGACCGTGGCGTGACGGTAGTCGATGCCTCGGGCTTCTACTCGGGGCAGGAAGTAAAAATGCTCTTCGTACTCGCCAAGCAACGCCAGTCGCAGACCATCTTCCGCCTCATCGAGGAGATAGACCCCCAGGCCTTCGTAAGCCAAAGTGCCGTAATCGGCGTATATGGCAACGGGTTCGACAAAATCAAGGCGAAGGGCAAGAAAAAAGAATAACAGCTTCTGTCTCCTATGACGAGACCCACGGGGGCATCAATTGTTACCATAACACGCAGTAAAATGCCCCAATAGTTTTGTCATTACAAAATCCGCGAAATAACCCATTGGAAATTTGGCGATACAAAATATTTATAGTACTTTTGCAAGTAACAAAAAGAACAGCTCATGAAAACAGGCAGACTTTTGCCAATCGGCATTCAAGACTTCGAGGAAATACGTAAGGGCAACTACTTTTACGTAGATAAGACAGATATGGTCTGGGATATAGCAAACCATTACAAATACAATTATTTCAGCCGTCCTCGACGCTTTGGAAAGTCATTGTTGGCATCGACCCTCAAATGCTATTTCGAAGGGAAGAAAGAACTCTTTGGAGGGCTAAAGATTATGCAAAAGGAAAAGAATTGGCAAAAACGACCAGTCATCTACCTTAGCATGAGTCTTGGTGGTTCCGATGCAACCTCACTGAAGGAATACCTCGACGACAGGCTTAGTTATTATGAGTCCATCTATGGCAAAGTAGAGTCTCAAAAATCTTTGGGAAATCGCCTCAACGGAGTCATACAGAGAGCATACGAGCAATCTGGAGAACAAATTGCAGTCATTGTCGATGAATATGATGTTCCCCTACAGCATACTTATGAGACTATCCAGCATGACAAATGCCGTAACATCTATAGAGATTTTTTCACAGGACTGAAAGATTATGGATATTGCATCAAATGCGTTTTCGTCACAGGCATCACCAAGTTCACGCAGATTAGTTTGTTCAGCACATTGAATACACTGACAAACATCAGCTTCGACGAGTCTCTTGCCAGCGTGTGCGGAATCACATACGATGAACTTACAACAAATTTCGGCGATGAAATAATGGCACTGTCCATAAAACACCAAATGAGCATTGAAGACACTGTCAAGGAGATGAAATCATTATATGACGGCTACCATTTTGCGCCCAACATGGTGAATGTATATAATCCGTATAGTGTTTTAACTGCCTTTTCCAAAGGTCGCCTCAATTCATATTGGATTGCGTCGGGTTCAACAGAAATGCTATTCAAGATACTGAAAAAGTTTGCTAAAGACATCCCATCCCTGGATGGCTGTCTCATTGACGCTGACTACCTTGAGGAAAGCGACGTGAATATGTTAGACCCGAAATTGTTCCTGTACCAAGCAGGGTACCTCACAATCAAAGCTGTAGAGGGAAGCACTTATGTATTAGGCTATCCCAACCGAGAAGTGAAAAAATCTATCATGGAATTAGTACTGCCGCTACTACTTTCAAAAGATGTACCCGAAGTCAACAACGACATCTTGCAAATGCGCACAGCCCTGAGCATAAAGGACATAGACAAAGCAATGATCTACCTCAAGCAACTGATTGCAAATACGCCCTACAGCACACAGGGCAAAGAAAAATTTGTTTTTGAGGAACATTTTAGATTCATCTTGAAAAATGTGTTCTACCTCTGTGGTTATACCATCAAAGAAGAGATGCAAATGGCATCAGGAAGAATTGATTTAGTAGCTGAATCCAAATCCACTATTTATGTCATGGAACTCAAAATGCAAAACAATGGAGGAGTAAAAAGTGCAGCAGACCAATTAGCAACAAGGCATTACAAAAATGCCTTTGCTGCCAGCCAAAAGGAGGTTGTCTGCCTAGCCCTTTCTTTCTCAAAAGAATGCCGGGGACTAGAAAATTGGGAAATTGTAAAAACATAAAAGAAAGTAGTAACTTTGCGACATCAATCTATACAGGAGGAATAAAAATGGAAAATCAAATAGAAGAACGATATATCAGTTTGCTTACCGACTTCGGATTCAAGCGCATATTTGGCACAAGCCTCAACAAGGAAT
>CAVGEN010000020.1:22213-23706 GCA_963628185.1 Waltera intestinalis
TTGACAAGCCACTGGACAAGCTCCGCACCCTCTACGACAAGTGGCTGTACGCCCTGAAGAACCTGTCTCGCCTAGAGAACAGGCCAAAGGAACTGCGAGACAAGATCTTCGACAAACTTTTCGAGGAGGCGGAGATTGCCAAGTTCTCAAAGAAAGAACTACACGAGTATGAGGATAGCCTCAAGGCTTACCGTGACATCAAGAACTCCCTTGACACCGCAAGGGAGCAGGGTTTTGAAAAGGGGCACAAGAAAGGACGTGATGAACGTTCAATTGAAATCGCACGTGAAATGTTGACTGAAGGTGAAACCATTGAGAAAATCATGCGCTACACTGGCTTGACCGAAGCTCAAATCAAGGAGCTAGAATAGCAAAAGCTACCATTACAGTCAATAATTCCCCAATTATTTTGTTATTACAAAAGAAAATCGTAACATCTAATATAAATTATGGGAAATCAATACTATAATGAATTAATTCATAGCATTAAACCTGGCAAACATACATACACAGAGTATGTAAATGGTGAAGAAGCTGGATTACACCCACGAGGCAATGTACTTTTGGGTGCAGGACGTTTTATGACATCCCTAAAACCACGATTCCTTCATTATCAGTTTTATGACACTCCTATCATTCTTGGAATGTTTTAGTATTTTTGGCACCATATTATCAGAGAAAATCAAAATTCTACAGTGTGCAATACTCGGAAAAGTATTTTTTTCTCATAAAAAAGAAAATTAACGATTATATATTTGCTGAATAGGAAAATATATTGTACTTTTGCAATAAATTTAAAATTAGTATAGCAATATGGACAACAAGAACAACAAAATAGAAGACTTCGGTCAAAAAGTAGTAAAACAAGTAAGCAAGACCTTAGAAGCAGCAAGAAGACTAAAAGGTAGCATCATTGTTAATGACCCAGTTCTTTACATACATTAAGAGATGAGATATTTGATTGACACAAACATCTTTGTCTATTTATCAACAGATGTAGATTTGTTGAGTCAAGATGTATTGGCCATAATGGAAGAGCCTGACACTATATCTTATGCATTAGTGCAGAATCCGTGAAAAAGCTGATTGTTGCATATAGAAACAAAGGGCTATGTGCAAAACGTTGGAAGAACATGGAAGAAATGGTTGCAGCCATAGAGAACGAGTTTTACATTAAAATACTTCCATTAAAGAAAGAACACATGGAGACTTATGCACGAATGGAAATAAATGAACAGCAAGGGCACAAAGATCCATCCGACCATATCATCATCGCACAAGCCATAACAGAACATTTGCCACTTATATCAAGTGACACTCGTTTTCCTTTTTACAAAAAGCAAGGGTTAGACTTGATCGTTAACGAGAAATAAAGAATAATGAGTAACAAAATTAGTGTTATAACTAAAGAGGTCTTCGTGTGCCTGAGGCACGAAGGCATATGAAGACCGAGTTGTACGGACACGGCCAGCAAGTATGGGGATTAACCCCGT
>CAVGEN010000021.1:0-14109 GCA_963628185.1 Waltera intestinalis
ATTTCAAAGGAGAGCTGACTTGTAGCCCTCCCTTGAATACGTGTACCCATTTCAATATGACTGAGTAGTTACGCTCCTTACGATCAATATATATGTAATGTTAACTAATTATAAGTAATTAGTTCGTTGTAAAAGAACTGTTTTTATCGTCCTAGGTCTGCTTTCAATCCTCCCAGGTGTCCCAGGCGTTGTATTGCTTGGACTTCTGACCGCTGGCATCTGTTTGTTGGTCGATAGATCCGCTGCCAGAAGGTGTAGTCTGGCTCGCCCCTTGTCCATTGGTCGCGGCGATGAAGTCCTCCACCAAGCACATCGTTGTCTCCACTTTCGGAGTTATATATTTCTTTTTCATTTTTTCCTCTCGTTTTACTGAACAATAAACTTCTTACCTGCCTTGACATACACTCCCTTGGCTAGACCTGTTGTGTCGCCAGACACATTGACCATCTTGCCGTCGAGGGTGAACACAGGACTCAAGGTGTCGTTGCCTACGACAATCTTCACGTCGTCAATGCCAGTGGTGTTGTTGTCATCGTCAAAGCCGAAGACTGTGCTCTGCATCACCTTGGCATTGTTGGCGTTGCCTCCGAAGAAGTTTTGGTAGTCTTGTGCGCCGCCGTCGTGGGCACTTGCCTGAATGATACTCTTGTTGGCCTTCCACTTGGATTCGGTACCTGTGTAGAATCTGAACTTCTCTGTCTTGTCGTTGGTTCCCGTACCGAAGAAATAGCTATACTGAGGCATCTTCACGGCTGTTTCATAGTTGCCCACGAAACGGTAGCAGTCGGTATAGTCACCTTCGGCTTGAGTCAGTCTTACCGTCTTGGCGCGGACTACAGAAGGAAGTGGGTTGCCTGGTTCTGGGGAGAGGTTGGCGATGGTGACAGCTGGGTCTTGGTCGGAATTCTCACCCTTCATAGGTTTGATCATGTAAGACTCGTGTGCCCAGATTACGATGTCGTTATCTGCAGGTTCGCCGTTGCTCTCTGCATTGATGTCGCTATATTTCCACTCGCCAGCAACATGGCCACTCTCTTGGTCTGCATTCTCGTTGGAATCCCATTTCATTTTCTTGCCCTCTGCGTCAGCAGTCTTCTTCTTCATGGGGTTGGTAGCGAAGCGGATGAGGATGTGGTTCTTGCCGTTTATCTCAATCTCACGTGTCACTTCGTCGAAGAGACAAAGTTGGGTGTTTTCACCAAAGGCTTCCTTCACTTGCTGCTTGGTCATGTTGAAAGGTACGCAGACTGTCCACCATGTGCCGTCCTTCTGGATGCTTGGCTTATAGTCGGGAGTTGTCTGAGCATCGTTGTTGGCGAGGACGAACATACGTGTGCCTTGGTGAGCCATCTTGCTCAATTCGTCATCTGTGTAATTTGTGTAACCAGCCTCTGCAAGCACAGCCTTCTCCTCTTCTGTCAAGGTGGTGCGGTATGTAGTTGTTCCATCCCATTTCACACCGTTCACTGCCGTGATGTAAGCACGCTTCATTTGGTTTTGTGAAGGCCAGATGTATTGGGCGCCCAGATAGGTGTCTTGGTAGCCGTACTCAACATATCCTGCTCCAGAGTTATAAGCAGATGTATTGCCATTGCTCGCAGTCAATGCTGTGGTCTCATTTCCTGCCTTGTAGGCTTTGCTATAATCGCTTTCGGAAGCAAAAGTCGTGGTGATGTACTTGCGGGTTACATCCACGTATGTATTAATGTCATCCTCGCTTGTCAGAGTCTTAGGATAGTGCATTACGCAGATGTAAGTGGTGCCGTTGATATAATTCTCTCGGTTTGCCCAACCGCTTTTTGGATTGTCGGCTGTACCCTTGTCTTTATTGTCTAGTGGACTGCAACCATAACCCATCAAAACTTGGCAATAAAAAGCTGTGGTCTCCACATGATTATTTCCAAGCTCATTTACGGTGACTACAGGCTGGCCATAGGGCATGACAGGTGCTCTGTTGCCTTGGAAATAAACGTCTTGATATTTATGGAAGTGGAAAGCGGCAGGGCCGATGTATTTTACGCTTGCAGGAATGGTAAGTGTACTCTCTACGATCGTTTCGTTGTTGGCAAACGCTGAGTTGCCGATGTAACGCAACTTGCTGTTGAACTTGAAATCATGAAGTTTTGTAAATGCGAATGCAGCGTCATCTATCTTGTCGAGATTTTCGGGGAAATTCATTTCGGAAAGGTACTGCTTGCCATTAAAGGCTTTCTTTCCAATGGTTGTAAGAGTAGAAGGGAAAGAGATGGAGGCTATCCAATTGTAATCATATCCTTGACCGCAGAACGCCTCGTCAGCAATGGCAGTATAACCCTCTGGGAAAACAAGTTTGGTTTGATGTTGGTCACCGTTATTATTTGCATTCCATTGATAGGAAGTAAAAACATCCTTTGGAAACACCATAGCCCCATTCTCAGTTTTTGTCTGAGGAACAACAAACTCGGTAATGTTGGCAAAGTTCAAGCCTGTAGGAATGGAACTTTGTGAAAGTTCGTTGATAACTACCCCCTCCCATATCTACGGATGTGACATTGGAAACACAATTGCTCAACTTGGCAACAAAGTTATTGCTTACCTTGCCGCCACCTGTAAAAACAATCTTAGTGAAAGAATTGTTGCTTTGTAAGTAACTTGCAAACGAACTTTCGTCTTCGTTTGACGTTTCACTAGACACGTTGATAGTCAATGTGCCCTCAGAAATGCTGAAGTTTACATTGCCAGATGCCCATGATTTACCCCCTCCTAAAAGGACGGACACAATAAGGCATACCGAAATAAGTAGAACCTTTTTCATCTTTTACTTAAAATTAAATTATCTTTTACTTGTACATTATACATTAGCCCATATTACATATTCTTTCTTGTGGGCACCTAGTTGGTCTTATTTTTCGGTGCAAAGTTAGGAAAATAATCCATACGATGCAAGTTTTCTGCATATTATTTAATATCTTTTAGCAAAACGCTCAATAAATCCCTCGCTTTCATACCATTTGCTCCATTCCTGCGGTGTTCTCATACTAAATCTCTTATACGTTCAGGAAGTGCTCTTCGAGCTTTTCACGCGGCATGTCGGCGGTGGCGTGGTAGTGGAGGTGGTGGTTGACGCAGGCGATGTGCTTCACGTTGTTCAGCACCTCTGCGATGTCGTGGCTCACGATGATGATGGCGCAGTCCTTGTTGATTTGCTCCAGCATCTCGTACATCTGCTTCTGGAATCTTCGGTCGATGTAGGTGTTTGGCTCGTCGAGAATCACCACGTCGGGCTTGGAGACGATGGCACGGGCGAGGAGTACGCGCTGCAGCTGACCGCCACTCAAGGCACCGATATGGCAGTCTTGCAGGTCGGTGATCTGCATGCGGTCCAGGGTGTCGCATACCTGCTGGTGCTGCGCTTGGGTATATCGGGCGAAGAGACCTTTGCTCTTGCTGAGGCCCGAGAGCACCACCTCATATACGGAGATGGGAAACTGCTTGTCGAGTACATTATACTGGGGGAGGTAGCCCATGGTAATCTCCTTCACCTCTTCGCCGTTGCGGTAGTAGCGGATGCTGCCTTCCGTCGGCTTCATCAGCCCCAGGATGACACGCATGAGGGTGGTCTTGCCACCACCGTTGGGTCCGATGATGCCAAGGTAGTCGTCACTATATACGGTGAGGTTGATGTCGTGAAGCACCTGTTTGCCCTCGTAGCCAGCGGCAAGGTGTTCGATTTGTATGATAGGAGTCATAGTCTATTCTCTTTTTCTATTTGAGTTCGCCTTTTCCAGCGGTTTGTCTTATCCATGCCTTTTGCGAGCCTTTCGGGTCTTTCCTTGCCTTCGTCATACATTCCATGATGTGCAGCATCTCCTTCTCCCAGTCATAGCTGAGCGGATTGATTTCAATGGGATGTACCCCCGTGGCTTGGATGAAGGTTTGTATGTTGCGATTGGCAAACTCCTTCTGGATGAAGAGCACGTTGATGTCCTCGGCCTTGGCGATGTCGATGATTTGTTGCAGTTGGTTGATGCTCGGCTCTCTGCCTTCCTCCTCCAGTGCGAATTGCTCCAGATGGTTTTCCTTGGCAAAGTAGGTGAGGATGGGATGGTAGATGACAAAGCTGGTTTGTCGGCCCTCTCCGACGGAGAAGTCCAGTTTGTCCATCTTCTCTTGCAACTTTCTCAGGTGGGCGCGGTAGCTCCAGTAGTTTTTCTTATACTGCTCCGCCTTGGCTGGGAACCTGTCCATCAGCGCGCCTGCTATGTTGGAGGTAATGACTTCCGCACTTTTGATGCTCATCCAAGTATGGGGGTCGATGTTCCCTCCCTTTGTCTTTTCCAGATTGATGCCGGCGGAGGTGTCGATGACCTTCATCTTGGGAGCGTTCTGTTGCAGTTTTTCCATCCATGTCTTCTCGAAACCTATTTCCCCCACCTTCAGGTAGAGGTCGCTTTTAGACAGATCTACCATCTGCTGGGCGGTAGGTTCGTAAGTCTCGGGATTGCTGCCCACAGGAACCATCACGTTGACATTGACATCGTTTCCTGCTATTTGCTCCACAAAGTAGCGGAAAGGTTCGATGGTTACGCTCACCGTCGGCTTGTCGGGGTCGAACCCATTTTTGCCAGGGTTGCCCTTGCATCCAGCCATGACGACACATAATATGATAAGGTATAAATATATAGTCTTCATTTTATCTTTTTTTAAAAACATTTGGATTCTTCACTCTTCTCTCTTCACTCAAAATATGAAACTCAGCCCATAGACGAGCAGCACGTATCTCAGCACTTTCCCGATGGTGATGCTGAGGACGGAGATCGGAACGTTGGCCCTGGTCAGTCCGAGCACGATGGTGATGGCACTGCCCAGCAGAGGCAGGAAGGCGAAGAACCCCATCCAGGCGCCCCTGCCTGCCATGAACCGCTCCGCCTTGTCGAGACTTTCCTTCTTCACGTGCAGGTACTTCTCTATCCACTCCATCTTTCCGAGCCGTCCGACACCATAGTTGAACATCGAACCGAGTACGTTGCCGATGCTGCCGTATATGACGAGGGGTAGCGGTTCCAGTCCTGCCGCTTGCAGCCCTGCCATGACAGCCTCGCTGCTGAACGGAAAGAAACTGCCTGCCAGGAAGGCGGCGGCGAGCATTCCCCAATATCCCCATTCCACTAAAAGATGTATGATGAAATCCACTGTTCTTCTATGCTAAGATAAATGTTTTGTACTTAAAAAACTGTCACAAGTGTAATGCGTGCCGCTTATTGCAGCAAGGTGATGGGTGGAACAAACTGATTGAACAGCAGTATCAGCACCAGTGCGACCAAGATGCAGATGAACGAGATGTTGGCTATCTTCCCCCTGGTGAAGGTGATGAAATGGGCGATGAGCGGAGCCGTGTTCACGATCATGATGCCTCCCAGCTCACGGTCGTGCTGAGGCTGCAAGACGAGGAACGCCAAGGTGACGCTGTTCATCATCATGAACGACTCGTATATCATCCGGGTGCGAATCTTGTCGGCATAGCTCGTTCGCATGAAGTGTACCATTCCGATGGTCGCCAGTAGGATGATGAACGCAAAGTTCACTAGCTGGTGGTCGGTAATCTGCGAGTAGGTGAACAACTCGTGGTAGTTGACGAACTCCATGAAATGGGCTATGAGACCCTCTATGTTGCCGGTATATACATAGTAGCCCGCCGAGAACCAGTAGGGGGCGGCGACACCGATGAGCGACGCAAAGAAGGTGCGGATGCTGAACGAGTTGGTAAAAAACGTCATCAGCAGCCAGAGCACGGGGAGGTAGTAGAGCGTCTGTATGAACACTGTCGAAGCCAATCCGATGCAGAAGAAGGCATAGAACGTCCATCCCGTCGAGAACTTGTCTTGGTATCCATTCCAGATGATGAGGTAGAAGGCGATGAAGCACATCGTCACGATGCTTGCCCTGAGCGAAGGATGGGGGAGCGTCGCCATGGTGATGAGCGCCAGGAAGCTGCACGACACCATGCGGCTGTAGGTGCGCATCAGGGCATTGCGGTTGTTCATCTCCACCATCAGCAGGGTGGAGATGATGGAGAAGGCAAGCTCTACCCAGATATTGCCCACCATTAAACCCACCGCAACCCATACCAGGGCGGCAAGGATTGCGGTGACGGGTAATGAGAAGCGGCTCGTTGCCACCTTATTTTGAAAACTTTTCTGTCTTAGCATTAAAAACTAAAGGTCTTGTCCGATGTCCGAACGGAAGTACTTGTCGGTAAACTTAATCTTCTGTGCCTCGGCGAAACTCTTCTTCAGAGCCTCGTCCTTGTCCTTGCCGTAGCTGACTACGCAGATGACGCGGCCGCCGTTGGTCACCACCTGGCCGTCCTTCATGGCCGTGCCCGAATGGAACACCACGGAACCTTCCACCTCGTCGATGCCCTCGATGGGGTAGCCTTTCTTGTAAGCCTCGGGGTAACCGCCACTCACGAGCATCACGCAGACAGCCGCACGGTCGTCGAACTCGATGCTTCTCTTGTCCAGGTCGCCTGCTGCCACGCCCTCGAAGAGATCCACGATGTCGCTCTTCAGGCGGAGCATCACGCTCTCCGTCTCAGGGTCGCCCATACGGCAGTTGTACTCGATGACCATCGGCTCGCCCTCCACATTGATGAGACCGAAGAAGATGAAGCCCTTGTAGATGATGTTCTCCTCGGCGAGTCCATCCACGGTAGGACGGATGATGCGGTCTTCCACCTTCTGCATCCACTCCTTGGTGGCGAATGGTACGGGGGTGACGCTGCCCATACCGCCGGTGTTCAAGCCCGTGTCGTGCTCGCCGATGCGCTTGTAGTCCTTC
Source organism: Waltera intestinalis (assembly GCA_963628185.1). GTDB lineage: Bacteria > Bacteroidota > Bacteroidia > Bacteroidales > Bacteroidaceae > Prevotella. Next base: position 6,820 of record CAVGEN010000021.1, read on the forward strand.
GCCTCGGGCAATATCTTGTAGTTCTTGCCGTCGGTAAGCACGAACACCGAGCACTCGATGCCGCTCAGGAATTCCTCGATGACCACGCGTGCGGAGGCGTTGCCGAACATTCCACCGAGCATCTCCTTCAACTCCTTCTTGGCCTCTTCGAGGGTAGGGAGGATGAGCACGCCCTTGCCTGCGCACAGGCCGTCTGCCTTCAGCACGTAAGGAGCCTTCAGTGTCTCCAGGAACTTCAAGCCTTCCTCCAGGTGCTCGCCGTCGAAAGTCTCGTATTGGGCTGTGGGGATGCCGTGGCGTTTCATAAACTGCTTGGCGAAGTCCTTGCTGCCTTCCAGCACGGCACCGGCTTTGGAAGGACCGATGACAGGGATGGCCTGGGTGCGGGGATCGCTCTTGAAGTCGTCATAGACACCCTTCACCAATGGGTCTTCAGGACCCACCACGACCATGTCGATGCCGTTCTCCACCGTGAAACTCTTGAGAGCCTCGAAGTCATCGGCCTTGATGTTGACATTCTCGCCGACGTTCTGCGTGCCGGCGTTGCCAGGGGCGATAAAGAGTTTCTCCACTTTCTCGCTCTGTGCGATTTTCCATGCCAAGGCGTGCTCGCGGCCACCGCCTCCCAACAATAATATTTTCATGTCTTCTTTCCTTATGTTTTATGTTTACCTGTATGAAAGTTCTGCTTTTGGCTGCAAAATTACGAATAATAATCTGTTGCTCCAAACTTTAGGGGCGGAAACTTGCGTTTTTTTATTTGAAATACCGCTTGTGGATGTCGTAGTAGATGTCGAGCCAGCCGTCGATGGCTATTTTCTCCATCTTGGCGCGCACGTCCTCGTTGCCGTCGATGAGCTTGATGAGTTCTGGGTTGTAGCGGGTGCCTGCGCCTTCCCTCAGCTCTGCCATCACGGTGTCGAAGCTCTTGGTCTTCTTGTAGTTTCTGCCCAGTTTCTCGGTGGCTGCCTGTAGGCAGTCGCAGAGTGTCACCACATCTATCATTATCCGCTTGTTCGACCGGGTGTTGTCGAAGTTGTCGGGATAGCCGCCCTTGCCGTTATACCATTTGTGGTGGCCTAGGGTGGTGTCGCGGAAGGGTGCCAGCGAGGGGGCGATGGCAAGGTATTTCAGACCCATCTCTGGGTGCGTCTTGATGATTTCCCGCTCGGCGGTGCTGAGGGGGCGGTAGTCGTTGGTCACCACGCTGATCATGTCGTTCTTCCCCAGGTCGTGGAGCTGGGCGGCACGGCGCGTGAAGTACTTGATTTCTTTCTTGTACTGGTACACCTCCTTTTCGCTGGTTAGCCCCAGGGTGCCCACGAAGAGTCGGGGGGCGTAGGTGATGATGCCGTCGGCGAGCGTCTCCGCCAACTTCGCCACGTGTACGGAGTGGGCGTAGGTGGTCACCTGCGTGTTCACTATCATCTTCTGGAGGAAGGCGATGCGCTCGTCTTCGCTCAGATGGTCGAGGAGCCGGGGATAGGTGGTGAGCAGGATGAGCGTCTTGATGTAGTTGGTCGATGCCTGCTGGTCTTTCCGCTTCTTGTATGCCTTCACGATCTCATTGCAGAAGTAGAGGGTGTTCTTGTGCTTCTGCCGCTCGGGGATGTCGGCGATGTCGTTGAGGTAGGTGAGGTTGACGAAGTGCTGCATATAGTTGCTCAGCTCGGAGTCGCTGTATTTTGTCTTGGTCTGCTTCTTCCTCTCTTCCTCGTAGTAGGCGAGTGCCTGGCGCAGTGCTTCTTTCTTGGTGATGCACTGTGCCCTTACTTTCATGATGAGCAGTCTTAGCTTCGAACGGCAGTTGAGCTTTGGGTCTTTGTCCATTCTCTGGATGAGCACCTGTAGCACGGAGTCGCCGAACTCCTTGTTGATGGAACTGGTGTCGGCGAGGTAGAAGTTGCGCACGATGTTTTCGTCTTCCAGCGTTGCGTTGGCCTTCCAGTTGTTGAGGGTGCGCTGGGGAATGTTCAGCTTGGCTACGAGGGTGTCGTTGGCGAGCTGGCGCAGTTGGCGATAGACGCCTCGGTATTCATCGAGTGTCTGTAGCTTGTTGAGAAACCAGATGGGGGCGGTGAGGTTGGACAGGGCGTAGGCCTTGAGGCCGAAGTATTCGAGGTTGGAAGAGTGTATGCTGTCTGTCACGTATTTGTGTAGGGCGTAGCTCGTGGCGAGGGTGCTGCTGTCCTTGGTCATGAGGTAGATGTTGTAGTACGACTCGCTCAGCCATACTGCCGGGCGTGCCGTCTTGTAGATCTTTCCCTCAGTGTGCTTGTAGTGGTTGAGGAGGACGGAGCTGAGCTTCTTCGTGATGAAGGGGTCCGACAGGTCTTTGCCGAGGTAGCTTTGGCAGGCTTTGTAGAGGCTGTCGTAGGCTGCGTCGGGGATGCTTGCCTCGGGCTGCTTGAAGTAGCCGTAGAGGGCGTCGAGTACTTTCTTGTTGTCATGGTAGATTTCCCGGTTCTTGCTGCTGCGCCGGAAGAAGAAATCCACCCATTTCTTTTTGTTGTGTACGATGAAGATGCTGTCGTTGTATCGGTTGTAGGTGTGCCTGTTCTCGATGAGCCTGTTCATCATTCCCTGAAAGTCGGGGATGGACTGGCCCACGGTGTCTGCCCTCGCTGATAGGTGCAAGGCAAGTGCCATCGCAAGTATTAAAACAATTCTAGTCATCTTTTTTAGAGAACTTTTTTATCCTTAGAAAATATAGTCGCAATTTTGCTTGCAAAAGTACATAATTTCTCAGAAATCGCCAAATCTTTTGGACGGAAAATGAACCAATATGAAACAAACGAAGAAAAAGGGGGCGACAGACTTCCGTCTGCCACCCCCTTCGATATGTAAATGATAATATATGTCTCTTATTCGTCCCATGTGTCCCAAGCCGTGTGGTGCTTGGCGTCAATTTCGTGTCCGCCTGTTGTGTCGTAACCTACGTCGTAGGTATTTCCGTCGCCCGGGTTGACTCCCGATACGGGCACTTGCATGATTGACTCTATGTTGAGCATTGTCACGCTGGTCTCTGGTTTGCTATATATCTTTTTCATCTTCATCATGTCATCTTTTACATTACTATATATTCCTTCTTATGCTGTCGTTTCGCATCATTCTTACTTTATGATGTACTTCTTGCCTGCCACGATGTAGATGCCCTTGGCAAGACCTTCGAGCGAGGTGGCATTCTGGCGAACCAGTTGGCCGTTCACGTTGTAGATGTTGAATACCTCTGGCAGGGTGTTGTCGGCGATGATGCCCTCGATGCCGGTGACTTCGTAGCCAGTGGCGTTCACACCGTTGATGAAGAAGGTGACCTTCTTGGCTTCGCTTGCCGAGGTGGCTTGGTTAGCCTGCTGAACCCAGGCGCGGAAACCCTTGCTGTTGTTCGTCACGTTCTGGGCACTGTAGTACCATTTGTTGCCCATCACATAGTAGGAATTTCCGGGTACGATAGCAGTTTGCTTGAAGTAAGTGCCGGCAAACTGTATCTTGTTTTCTTCGCCTTCGTAAAGTTCCTTGCCCGTGTCGCCCTTCACGACTTCCTTATTGTATTTTACTACATTTTCTTTCATATCGACACCATATTTGGGGGCGTCGATCTTATAGACGTTTTCTGTTTTGGCTGCCAAAGTGATTTCTGTGTTATCAGACTTTTTGGCGTTGCTGCTTGTCTGGGCTTCACTCAACGTGGCTGTGTTCAGTTCCGTTGGCTTGATGAGGTAGAGCTTGCCGGGGTAGATGCCGTCTGTGGTCAACTCGAAGTTGATGTAGTGAGGGTTGTTTTCATCGTTGGCTCCCTTGAACTCTGACACCTTGGCGTCATTTCCCCAAAGAGTCTTGATGTCGGCATCATAGAGGCGGAGGGGAAGGATGATGGAGTTCCACTGGTCTTTTTTGAGGGTGCGATGGAGATATACCTCGCAGATGTTGAGCTGGGTACGCTCGTTGTTCTGCGCCTCCATATAGGTGACATTGCTCTTGGTTGCCGTACCGGTTGTGGTGATGGCTACCTCCTTGTATTCAGCTGCGCCTTCATTGTCCTCGTCGAGAATGATTTTGTCCACGACCGTACCTCGGTATATCAGCTCGAAGTCGTCGATGGTGGTGATGTCGCTGTTCTCGCCGCCAGATATGGTTACGCCAAACTCGATGGGGTTGCACGCTACGTCGCTTTCATCATCGGCTTGTGTTGTCTTTTCTGTGGCCTTGATGCAGACGGAAATCGTCAAGGTGTCGTTGGCTACTTGTTTGGCGGATGCGAGATAAGTGGTCGGAACGGTTGACGAAACCTTGACGCTTGACTCGCTGTACCAAGGGCTTGTCTTCGTCGCCTCGTCAGTGGCTTCCGCTGTGTTCTCGGCGTAGAGCACCACCTTTCCTTTCTTGGAAGTGGTGAAAGCCTTGCAGCGTATCTCGTACCAGCCGGGCAAGAACACGTTCTCGATGGTCTGCTTGATGGTGCCGCTGGCACCTATGATGTTGGCTGCCATGTAGGCACCGTTTTCTTGTTGGCCGTTTGCATCGTTGGCGTTGCCATTTCCTACGTAATAAGTTGTCGTTGTTGGAGAAGATGGGATGCTTGCTGCCCAACCTTGTGTTAAGGATGTTGTGCCGTCCGCTTGCTTCCAGTTGCTGATAGTTTGGTCGTTGCGTGCAAAATCCTCGTCGGCGATGAGGGCAGAGCCAGGAACGTGGCAGAACCGGTTCCCTTTATTTGTGTGGAATTTCTCGTGGCGTTCTGCTTTTGACACTAAGATCCATTCGTCGGAGTTGTCGGTGATGTTTGTCAGACTTTCAATACAATCAATGGCTGTGCTTGACAAGGTGCTGATACTAGAACTGGAAATGTTGTAACTTCCCACCATGTAATACTTTGTGCCACTAGTCTCCGTTGTTTGGGTAGCTGTGCCACTAGCTCTATAGCAATAGATTTTGTACATATTCTTGCTGCTAGAGCCAGTAACACTCTCGAAGTAAAAGATGGTTCCTAATTGTGCATCGCTGAAGAAGTTCAGGTAATCGTAGGAAGCATTCTGTCCAGGGGTGTATAAGTAACCCTTGGTAGCATTATTGTCCAGTCCAGTAATGTTGCTTTGGAACACATAGCCGTTATTTGCTGATGAGTGTGAGCTAATAGTAAACGACTGACCTACATCTGACAATACACACTCCGTTCCCCAACGACCTCCACGGCCGAGGAACTTCTTTTTGCCCACGTTGTAAAAATAAACGGTTTTCTGGTCATCCGTGCCAGATGCGGCATTTGAAGGGGATATACCCGTCCAGTCTTGGTCGGCATCGTTGGTGGATATAGTGCTGGTACTTTGTGCCATGGCTTGGGGCACAACTAAGAATGAAGTCACAAGGAGTGCCATCAGAAAGCATGATTTCTTACTCATATTGTTATCTTTTACATCTACATATTTATCATTTACTAAGATTTCCTGCATACAAATACCCCCCCCGAAATTACTGAACCATAAATATTTGTGGAATATCCGCCTTGGGGGCTAGGAATATTACGTCATGCATCCTGAAATAGTATTTTTATTCTTTTACTAAATCGGCTGCAAAATTACACTTTTTCTTCGAGACAACCATGGAAAAGTGAAAAATAATTGCAAGAAGTGTGGATTTTAACGGTATTTAAGAGAAAAGTCAGGCTTAGGAGTCGGAAGAATAGTTTCACCTCGTGGAACTCGTAGTTCCAAGCCGAGAAACTGTGAGTTCCACGAGGAGAAACTTATTTCAGGTAGTCGAAGAAGTAATTGCTGATACTTGTGCTATGGCTACCTTGTAGCGGTTCTATTTATATCGAAAGGCTGAGCGAACTGAATTTCTTGGACATATCCATGAGAGCCCCTCGCAGTGTGATAAGTTCTTCGGACGAAAACTGGGCGTTTTTTCCATTCACCACATTCCCATTCATGCGTTGGGTGAGCCATGCGCGAGTTTTCCCGAAATAAGTCTTGGCGATATATGCCATGGAAACCATGTCTGTAACTTCACCGAATTTCTCTGCCATCGTCAACTCTTCCACTTTCTTTTCTGTGGTTTTTACCAAGTAGCCTAAAGCTATACCGAAAGCTTTAGGATCTTGCTCTTTGAGGTAAGCCATCTGTTTCTTGATTTCAGCTTTTTCTTCCTCGGTTTTGGCGGCTCTGTTTTGAGCCGCCAAAGCCTTTACTTGATTTATCATTTCTGTATATTCCATAAGCTATTTTTTATTCTTAATTTTGTTTTCCAGCTCTGCGATTTCCTTTTTTGCAATTTCTTGGAAGTGACTTGGAAATTCATTCCAATACTCTAAGTAAAAGAGCAAGTCGTCTTCGCTTTCTTTGAGTTCTTTTGATCTTCTTTTCATAATTATTTGTTTTGCCACGCCGCAAAGGTAATAAACTTTTGTTTATTCTCCAAGTTCGACTGTGATAATTTTAATAGCTTATGTAATATTTAACATATTTTGGACTTACTTCAGGTAGTCGAAGAAGTAATTGCTGATACGCTCATGCAGATGTGTGCTCTGATGACCGCGCATGTTGTGAGGCTCGCCGGGATATACGAAGAAGTCGGGCTGCGTGCCTGCTGCGATGCACGCCTTCAGGAAGGTGAGGCAGTGCTGAGGCACCACGGTCACGTCGTTCAAGCCCTGGATAATCTGTAGCTTGCCTTTCAGGTTCTTTGCCGTGTAGAGCAGCGAGGTCTTTTTGTAACCCTCGGGGTTGGTCTGTGGAGTGTCCATGTAGCGTTCGCCATACATCACCTCATACCAGTGCCAGTCGATGACAGGACCACCAGCCACGCCTACCTTGAACACGTCTGGATAGTTGGTCATCAGCGAGATGGTCATGTAGCCGCCGAAGCTCCAACCGTGTACACCAATCTTGTCGGCATCCACATAGGGGAGGCTCTTCAGGTATTCTACACCCTTCATCTGGTCTTGCATCTCAATCTGTCCGAGTTGGCGGAAAGTGGCCTGTTCAAAAGCCTTGCCGCGGTTCTCGCTGCCGCGATTGTCGAGGATGAAGAGCAGATAACCTTTTTCAGCCATGTAGGTCTCCCAGCCACGGCTGCAGTAGTTCCAGCGTGCATCCACATTGTGGGCATGAGGACCGCCATATACATATATAATAGCAGGGTACTTCTTGCTCGGGTCGAAATTGACGGGCTTCACCATGCGCCAGTAAAGGTCGGTCTCGCCGTCGGCTGCCTTGATAGTGCCACAGGAGTACTCAGGTACGTTGTAGCCTTTCCATGGGTTCTCGGCTGTGAAGTAGTGCATGCGGTCGC
>CAVGEN010000022.1:0-11926 GCA_963628185.1 Waltera intestinalis
AGCGCATGCTGAAGAGCATCAACTTCCAGACAGCCTACGCCCTGGGCGAGAACCTCGCAGCCACCTGCCTCGACCTGGAGTGGCACAAGCTCAATGCCGACGAGATTCCCTCACCCTACATGGCCGGAGCCTTCGAGAAGGAAGCCCTCCACCATGTGGGTCTGCTCAACAATCAGATACCTCCTCGCTACTCAACCTCGTACTTCAACCACGTGTGGGGCGGAGGCTATGCGGCAGGCTACTACAGCTATCTCTGGACAGAGGTGCTCGCCGTGAACATCGCCGACTACTTCGCCAAGCACGGAGCCTTGGAACCAGCCGTGGGCCAGTCGTTCCGCGACAAGATTCTGAGCCGCGGCAACACAAAGGACCAGATGGAGATGTTCACCGACTTCACTGGCATGAAGCAGCCCGATGCATCGGGACTGCTGAAAGCAAGGGGATTATAAAGAGAAAGGGAATGTGTCTCGCAACACATTCCCCTTTTCATATACAAATAATTTGCATTTCTATCCGATAGCAACTGCAAGACAATATTGAGCCAGTAATTCTGTAGCTTAGTTGTTGATAAAGCGGCTCACTGAGAAATCAGATATGGCTGATATCAACAACAGAAAATTACCGACAGGCATCCAGTCCTTCAAGACCATCAGGGAGGAAGGCTACCTCTATGTCGATAAGAGCGACATCGTATGGTATTTGGCAAACCGTGGCAAACTCTTCAATTACCTAAGCCGCCCTCGTCGTTTCGGCAAGTCCATCCTTGTCGATACACTACAAATGTACTTTGAAGGAAGGAAAGACCTCTTCGAGGGTCTAAAAATCATGCAGTTGGAAAAGGATTGGAAGCAATATCCCGTCATTCTCCTTGACCTCAGTCGTGGCGGAGCCAATGCAGAAACCTTGCGTTCCTACCTTGACATTCGCTTTGGAGAATATGAAGAAAAATTTGGTATAACACCAAAGCAAACAGCCAAGTTGGCCGACCGTTTCAATCGCATTATCACAACCGCCTACAACCAAACAGGCTTGAAGGTAGCCATCCTTATAGATGAATATGACTCTCCACTACAGCACTCATGGAAGACTCCCGAGCATGAGAAATGCACGGAAGTGTATCGTGAGGTGTTTGCCATTCTGAAAGCCGATGATGAGTACGAGCGATTGGTATTCATCACAGGTATTACCAAGTTTACCCAAATCTCCCTGTTCTCCGTACTCAACAACCTGACCAACATCAGTTTCTGGCCAGAGTATGCTGCCATCTGTGGTATCACGGAGGAAGAAATTGGTGAGAACTTCAAGCCAGATTACCATCAAAGAAAGCGATGAGTTCGGCTATACGCTAGGCTTTCCTAATGAGGAACATCCTCGTCCGTTATTCCTGCCGTCAAAGTCTTATAGTCAGGCACTTCCATCGTACAACCGAATCGCTGTGTTAAGATTTGGTTCACTTGTCCTTCATCCTCACCAAAGTTGGTAGCATAGTTGACGAGAGCGTGGTGCAACCGCTTGGAGAAGAAGCGACCACGCACGCCATCGAGGTTTACCAAGAATGGATTGGCATAATAGAAAGCATCCTCGCCGATGGTCACCATGCGAGAATCGCCGGAAGTCTCTATCTTGATGTCATCATCAATCTTGTCCTCGGTTAAGACGAACTTGGAATAGCCCTCGCCTATAGAATAAGGTATCGTCTTCAATGTCTCATACAGGCGGTAAGCATACTCCTGCGTCCACTTCTTGCCTTCGTCCGAAAGTATGATGTGGTAGTTTTGGTAAAGCATAGCCATGCTGGGCACATCGGAAGGCACAATTTTCTTGCCCAAGAACTCCACTTCCGGCCGGCTGTTGACATATGCCGTCGTGGTATAGCCCGAAAGGCTGCCATCCTCCTGCCAAGAGTGAGTCCAAGTATTAGGGTCATCAGCCATCTTGGTAATAGCCAAGGTCTGAGCCACCATAGGCTCAATACTCCCATCCTCATTCACGATGATGGTCAATGCCTTCGGCAGGTTGTAGCCCGAAGCTTCTATCTTCAAGAACATCTTGCCCACTGGCACTTGGTCGAAAGAATAGCTTCCATCGCCCGACACTTCCATAGTTGCCAAATAAGCATCCGAGCCGATAGACACCGTAGCCACATCGCCCGACTGCACACCTGTCACCTTGAAATCTACCTTGGCAGCCCAGACCATGCCCAAGCTCACCAACCACAAAGATAGCAGAGATAATAATCGTTTCATACTCTAAACGTTTAGTTATTAATAGTTTTTGTCTTTATCATTCACAACATGTATATTGTCGGCAAAGGTAAGGAGAATATTTGAAACTGTCAAGTTCATAATAGTTCATAAGGCAAAAATGTTGCAAATGGAGGCTGGCGCATTCGGTAGCCATCATATTTTAGGTTCAGAATCCTTATTATTATGGTTTCGACAACAAGCGAAAGGAAAAAAAACATAAAAATATAAGGAAAACGCCCAAATGAACTAATGTGAACTTGCATATTTACAATATTCTTACTACCTTTGTAACAAATTTTCTATACTCAATAGTAATTCGCAACAAAGTAAATGACAAACAAGAAAAACCTAATCTTAGCAATATACTCCCTACTGACACTAGGAGCATGTTCGAGCGGAGGAGGAAATGACGACCCGACGCCATCTCCTACCCCCTCAGAGGAACTGCCCATCCATATCAGCACTACGATGAGCAGCCGGGCCACAGACGACGCGTTTGAGGAAAATGACGAAATCGGACTGTTTGTGGTCAACCGCAATGCCGATGGATCTGGAAACGACCTGAAAGTTACTGCCAACCATATCGACAACTGCAAGTTTACCTATCACGAAGGCGCATGGACTTCAGCCTACCCTGTCTATTGGAAAGACAATGTCACCCCTGCCGACTTCTACATGTACTACCCTTACACGACTAATATATCCAGCGTGAAGGCGATGCCTTGGATGGTAGAAGCCGACCAAAGCAACATCGAAGGCTACAAGGCTAGCGACTTACTGATAGGCAAAACGACAGATGTGGCTCCCACAGAATCAGCAGTCATCATCAACGGCCAACACATGATGAGCCAAATGACGCTTTCCCTTGTCGCCGGCAATGGCTTTACCGAAGCCTCGCTTGCCACTTCCAACATCAGCGTAAAAGTGAACCAGCTCAAGAACTATGCCACGGTCAACCTTTCTACAGGCGAAGTGACAGCCACAGAATCCCCCACTACTATCACGCCCCTGAAAGAAGACGGGATATACAAGGCGATTATCATCCCTCAAACTGTCGAGGAAGGCAACCTCATTACCGTCAATGTGGATGGCAAAGACTACAACTTGGCAAAAGCCTCCAACTTCCATGCGTTCGAGGCTGGCAAGAGCCACAAGTTTACCGTCACCTTGAACAAAACAAGCAACGGCGTGAATGTCAGCATCACGAAATGGGAAGATGACGGCATCGACCACGGCGGCACAGCCGAGTAAAAATATCATTTTTCAACTATAGGGGAAATATCATGAATTTATTTAAGAAGAGAAATTACACCTTATTATATATAGTCGCCATGATTGCAATGACTCTGACTGGATGCAGCGACCATCTTTTCAGTGACGAAGAGCACGATGGCAACCGCATCTTGCTATCGGGCGACATCGACCAACTTGCCGTTACCCGAGTGAACGACAATGGTTTCTGCAATGGCGATGCGATGGGCATATATGTCGTGGACTACGAGGGCGATTACCCTGGCACGTTGAAGGCCAGCGGCAACCGTGGCGACAACGTGCGCCATACTTTCGATGAGACTAATTATAAGTGGAACTCAGCATACGACCTTTACTGGAAAGACAAGCATACCCATATCGACGTATATGGTTACTATCCTTTTGCCAATCCCGAGAGCATTGACGGCTATCAGTTTACGGTACAAAAGGACCAAAGCAAGGAATCAGAGGAGGGCGAGATGGGTGGTTACGAGGCGAGTGATTTCCTTTGGGGAAAGGTGGCAGATATAGCACCAACGACGAGCGTAATCCGTTTGCCACTCAGCCATCGTATGTCGAACGCCAAGGTGACCTTGGTCAAAGGTACAGGTTTCACCGATGATGAATGGACGAACACCGAGAAGATTGTCATGACAACCAATGTGGCTCGCAAGGCGACCATCAACCTCGCCGACGGAAGCGTGAAGACTGCAGGTAGCGTGGAGAGCACCGCCACCATTCCTTCCCGTCGCAATGACGAATGGCGCACCATCGTCATCCCACAGACCGTACCAGCAGGCACAACCCTTTTCAGCATCACTATCGGTGGAGAGCCATATAAGTTTTCGAAGAAAGAAGATTTCACTTATGTGGCGGGAAAAATGATGAACTTTGGCATCAAGGTAGATAAGAACACCGCCACAGGTGATTATAAACTCACCTTGGTCAGCGAGAGCATCACCCCTTGGGAGAGTGACCTTGTGAGCCATAATGCCACAGCCAAGGAGTACATCGTCATCAACTCAACGGTTGGGCACTTAAAAGATGCCATCATAGCAGCCAACAAGGACTACACGAAAATCAAGAACCTGAAGATAACAGGAGAAGTCGATTCTCGCGACTTCTTTTTCATGCGAGACACCATGGAAGCATTGCAAGCCCTAAACCTGAAGGAGGTGAGAATCAAGGGATATGGTGATGTGGAGATAGGGACTGGCAAACACCTAGACGACCAAATACCAGGCTGTGCCTTTTATAGGAACAGCCAAATGGGTGGAAACCAAACATTAACTCGCTTGATTCTTCCAGACACACTGAAATCCATTGGTGCCAATGCCTTTTACGGATGCAAATATTTGTCTGGCACCCTCAACATACCAGAAGGTGTCGTTGAAATCCAACGAGGAGCTTTCAATGGTTGCACCGCACTGAACGGTACCCTGTCACTTCCTTCGACTCTCAAGTATTTAGGTACAGCAGGAAATGGAGACGACAAGGAGACCTCCGACGAAGGTACCGACTATTACGGTGGTGTGTTCCAAGGGTGCAAAAGTCTGACAGGAAACCTTATCTTGCCCGACAACCTTGAATTGATACGCGGCTACTGTTTTGCTGGCTGCAATGGCTTTTATGGAGAGTTGAGATTGCCAACACACTTGAAAAGAATGGGAAACTGCGCCTTCCAGGGCTGTTCGGGAATCACTGGTTCACTATCCATCCCGCAAGGAACCATCTCCATCCCTTCCGAAGCCTTCCATGACTGCGGTTTCAATGGAACACTCAACTTGCACGACGGCATTGTCAACATTGCCAACGATGCATTCGCCAACTGCCATTTCAAGGGTGAGTTGCACTTGCCAAAGAACCTAAGGGTGATTTCAGACAACGCTTTCGCCAACAACGAGTTTTCGAGCGAATTGAAGTTGCCTTCCACCCTCACGCACATCGGTAGCAACGCATTCGCCAACAACTGGCGTCTGATGGGTACCTTGGAATTTCCACAAGATATGGAGAGCATCGGCGAAAACGCATTCTCCAACTGTAGCATGTTGGAAGGACTTATCTTCCCCGAGTCCATGGAGACTATCCGCCAAGGAGCTTTCAACGAATGCTACGGCATCAACTCCATTGTCTGCAAGGGTGAGATGCCCGCACATATCGAGAGCGGTGCTTTCGATGGTGTTGCCAAGGACAATTTTACCCTTGAAGTTCCCGAATCTGCCATCGCCCAATACCAGGCAACCAGTGGTTGGAAGGACTTCAAGCGCATCGCCGCCCACCATGAGCTTGTTTGCCGCCCATCGGTAGCTTGCGCCTTAAACACGGAGCACAAACAGACTTTGACCATCAACGCCGAGGGCGACTGGGAAGTGGCAAGCAAGCCCGACTGGTGCGAGGTTTCCCCTGCCAGCGGTAGCAAAAAGACGGAGGTAACACTCACCATCAAAGAGATGGCGAAGGGTTCTGCCGACAGAAACGGAAAGGTGGTTTTCCGATTGAAAGACAAAGATTACACCCATGCTTGCGAGGTATCGCAATACAATTACGAATATGGCGAGGACGAATGGATTACCTTGCAGAAGGCCACCAAGGGCAACAATGGCGGCATCAACATCGTATTGATCGGTGACGGTTACAACGCACAAGACATCGCCAACGGCGATTACCTGAAAAATGTCAAGCAGGAGGCGGAGTATTTCTTCGGCATCGAACCTTACAAAACCTATCGTGAATACTTCAACATCTACACCGCCATGCCCCTATCTACCGAGAGTGGCATCGGCACGGTCAATACCATCCGCTACAACCGATTCTCCACGACCTTCACAGGCGGTGTCGGACTGAAAGCGGAATATGACGAGATATTCGACTATGCACTGGGCGCACCGACGGTCAACAAGGACAACCTATGCCAGACGCTCATCGTCATCATACCGAACTCCACCGACTACGGAGGCATCACCCAGATGTGGGCCGACGGTTCGGCCATCGCCTTCTGTCCGCTGAGCACCTACAGTTATCCCCTCGACTCCCGTGGAGTCATCCAGCATGAGGCAGGAGGACATGGATTTGGCAAACTCGGCGACGAATACATTTACCACAATGCTTTCATCGACGCTTGCGGCTGCACCTGCTGCGGACATGTAGATGAGTTCAACTGGGCTAAGAGCCTGGGCTGGTACGACAACCTATCGCTCTCGGGCAAGATGCACGGAGTGGATTGGAGCCATCTTATCTACGACGACCGCTACAGCGACATCGTTGACATCTACGAGGGTGGATTCATGCACAACAGAGGGGTGTTCCGCTCGGAGCCTAACTCCTGCATGAACAACGACATCCCTTACTATAGCACCATCAGCCGCGAGAGCATCGTAAGGCGCATCAAGCAGTATGCCGGCGAAACATTCTCCTTCGAAGACTTCGTCAAGAACGACAAACGTGACGCAGGAGTTGTAGAGAGTCGCGCCTTCGGTGGCAATGGCGACGACCGTACGGCAGGGACCTACCAGCACGCCCCTGTCTTCCACAAAGGGAATCCATTGAAAAAGAAGAAATGAACATGAGACGAAACAATATCATAAAATATACAAGCATCGCATGGAGCCTCATCCTTGCATTGGCTTCATGCGCAGACGAGAATAGCCTAGCCCCCCACCCCTCGGACGCGAAATCGACTCCGATGACTTTCGACATCCGCTATCCGGGTCAAACCCGTGCCACGGAGACCGACTTCGAGAAAGACGACAAGATAGGACTCTATGTGGCGCAAGCTGATGCGCCTTTGGAAATCGGCGGCAACCTTGTCAACAACGAGGCTCTGACTTTCGACGGCAACAGTTGGTCTGCCTCTCGCACCCTCTACTGGGACGAAGGCACCTACAATGCCTATGCCTACTACCCTTACATAAGCAATGTGGGAAGCATCGAAGACCAGCCCTTCAGTGTGAGCACCGACCAAAGCCCAGCCAAGACCTCAACAGCCGCCAGTGGTTACGAGGCTAGCGACTTGCTCTTTGCCACGAGCAAGAGCATCACGGCATCCGATTCCCCCATCCACCTTACCTTCAAGCACATCATGAGCAAGTTGCTCATCAGACTCGTTAAAGGTGAGGACTTCGAGGGAGAGATGCCGACCACAGCCACCGTGTATGTTCACAACACCGTGCCTACAGCCACCATCGACCTGCAAGCAGGTGTGGCGACACGCTATATAAAAGGAGAACGGCAAACCATCATCGCCCACCAAGACGATGACTACATCTATTCCGCCATCGTCGTTCCACAACGCATCGAGAACCGCATGCCACTCATCGAAGTCGTGATGAAGGGAGTGAGCTATCTCTATGAAAGCAAGTTCCAGTTCAAGCCTGGCACCGAGCATCTCGTCAACCTCATCATATCCGACAACCCCGACCAGGCAAAGATTGACATTGGAGGCGAGATACAAGGATGGCAATAAAATCGAAAGAGTACTGCTGACATAAGACATAAGTAAATGAAGAAGACGACATACATATTATCCTTCCTGGCACTGCTCCTTGGAATATGGCTCGTGCTGCTATGGCTTCCATCTTTCGACAACCAGAAAGACAGTAGCCAAGAAACGAGGCATGGCCAGAACGAAGGACTCGAGCTAGTAGAGCAAGACCTCGGAAAGGAAGGCAAACGATATGTGGTGGAGGACGCCAACGGCAAGGAGCTGTTTACCATCCCCCTACGCAACTGTCTGCTCGACACGAGATTCAGAAATGGGCAACTGCGCTTTCGGGAGCAAGGCACCCTGCGAGAAGGTTTTATCGACCGGCAGGGCATGGTGACATTCACGAACTCGATTTCATCCGCCGAACAGGCAAGGACACAAAGCAATCTGGAAGAGGCGATGGAATACGACAAACCATTACGAACAAAAGAGGTACCCCGCACGCCCGAAAGACGTTCTTCCACGATTAAAGAAAAAGGAGAAGTTCTATCGCAGGTAAGCCTTCAACAGATGGCACAAACAAACCCATTCTATAAGGAAGCCTCCAAAATCATGCAAGGAAAGCTCAGTGAGTCGGACGCCAAATGCCGCCAAATGATATTAAACTACTGCGAGCACTTCCGCACCGCTTACACCACCAAGGACCTCGACTTCCTCAAACAGGTGTTTAGCGACAATGCACTTATCATCGTGGGCAATGTGGTGAAACCTATCGCCAACGACAGTAAATGTCAAACAGAGAGCAAAGTGGGCTATGCCATCCACTCCAAGCACGACTACATCAGTCGGCTGGGCAAAGTATTTTCCACCAACAAAAAGATAGATGTCGCATTCTCCGACTTCCGCATCATGCGCCACCCTACCATGGCAGGAATCTATGGAGTCACCCTGCGACAGCAATACAAGAGCGACCGATACAGCGACGATGGCTATCTCTTCCTTCTCTGGGATTTCAGAGACCAGTCGATGCCGCTCATCCATGTCAGAACGTGGCAACCTGCAGCTACCGTCGGAAGCAGCGGTGACATCATCAGCATCCAAGACTTCAATCTAAAGTAAGAAGTATAAGTTCTTTATCATATAAACGCATAGCAATATGGAACATTCTGGTATCTTCAAGAAAATCACAGTCTCCATGACTTTGATTCTATTCTTCCTACTCGTGCCATCCCCCGTATCCGCCCAAGAGTTTTCGGTGGAAAGCTTTCGCTTGCTGCCCAACGACGTAAGTGCCTTCATCGACAATGTGCGCGACCTCAACGACGAAGCTTGCGCCCTCATCAAAGTAGAAGCACCCTCCGACTTCGCTTTCTCCACCCCACTCGGCATTGTGAAGCGAAAGGACGAGGTGGGCGAGATATGGATCTACCTCCCCAAAGGTACGAAGACGCTGACCCTGAAGCATCCAGAATGGGGTGTTTTGCGCGACTACAGCCTGGGGAAGGCCTTGGAGAGCCGCATGACCTACGAGATGAAGATTACTCTTCCAAGGCCCGCCCTGGCGGAAGTACACGACACCATCATACAAGTCAAGACGGTGACAGACACCATTACCGTGCCTAAAGCAAAGCCTAAGATGCCACTCTCCATCTATACCTTGGCTACGGTGGCATTTCACCAAGACGGCACTTCCTACGGTATCTTCTTTGCCATGATGCGGCGACATGGTTTCTTCCTCCATGCCAGCAGCGACCTCAGAAGCATCGGCAAGACGGAAGGCAACTGCACCAAGGACGGAAGCATCGACGCCCTGGGCAGCAAACCTTATTTCACTGGCTATATCCGCCATAGCAACTACACCCTCACCGCAGGAGCTATCCACTACCTAGGCAACCACATCAACCTCTTCGAGGGTATCGGATATGGTCGCGCCGCCACAGCTTGGCAAAGAAGTGAAAGCGAAGGAGGTGGCTATCTCCTCAACGACGGACTTACCCACAAGGGAATGACGGCAGAGCTTGGCGTTCTCGCATCCTTCCGTCATCTTACCCTGTCAGCCTCAGTCCTCACCATCGCCGGAAAACAATGGCAAGGCTGCATAGGAATAGGAATCAAAATAGATTAAGAACATGAAACATCGCATCATATATTTTGCCACTGTGATAGCCATTACCTCATGCAGCAGCGACAAACCAACCTACCTGGAGCCGCAACTCTCGACACTGGCAGCCACCGACGTGACCCGAACAGGAGCTACCCTGAACGGGACTGCCCATGTGGAAGGAGATACGGACATGCCGCAACTCTGTTTCAAATATGGCACGACTACAGACATGACCGTGACTTCCGTCTCTGCCAACACCCTAGGTTCTGCCATTTCCCTCCACTTGGACAACCTCACCGCGGGCACCACCTATTATTATATGTTGCAAGGCAGCAATGGCAGAACGACCATTTCTAGCAACACGATGAACTTCACCACCCTGCCCAACGAGAAACCGACCTTAGGAGAGGCAACGGTATTAAGCCACGGTCCGACGAGCGTCATCGTTGGTTACGAGATAAAAGAAGATGGCGGAGAGAATATCACGGAGACGGGTTGCTATTATGCCCTAGAATCAGAAAGCGACAACCCAAGGAAAATTGCCCTGGCAGACTACAAGGGTAGCATCGGCAACCAGCGACTTCTCGTCACTGACCTGCAGCGCAATGCCACCTATCAAATATCGCCATACGCCCAAAGTCGTGCAGGTGAAACTATCGGAAACCCAATTACGTTTACCACAAGCGATGCCATCATGATTAACGAAGCAGGAGATCTAGCGACCTTGTTGGGTGACAATCTCTACGAATACGCCACCATCTCCTTGGCAGGTCCGATGAACGGCGACGACTTGTGCTGTCTCAGAAAAATGATGGGACGCAACGTCGATGAAAGCATTACCCCTGGCATTCTCTCACAGGTGGATATGGCGGACGTAAAGATTGTTGCTGGTGGAGGTCCTTACGGAGCATCAAGATATACACAAGACCATGTTGTCGGACAAGGGCTCTTTGCCAACTGCACAAATCTACAGAAAGTCTGTCTGCCTGTCGAAGCCACAACCCTCGAAAAGGATGCTTTTGCAGGTTGCACGGCTCTAACCAAGTTAGAGATTCCTGCATCCGTCAAGCAACTGCAACCTTCGAGTGGATGCACTGCTTTACAAGACATCAGCGTCTCGGAAGCGAACACCAACTATAAAAGCCAAGACGGTGTGTTACTAAACGGAGATGGCACGGCGATAGTATGGTTCCCCATGGGCAAGCAAGGTAGCTACACCCTACCTTCCACCATTGCCTCCATCAGCAATTACGCCTTCAAGGAATGCAGCATCGAGACCTTCAACCTCCCAGACGGCCTGACCTCCATCGGTCAAGGATCTTTCATGGACAGCCAGGTAAAAGAGGTAAAATTGCCTGCCAACCTAAAAACGGTGCCCGCGAGTACCTTCCAAGGTTGCACCCAGCTGAAAGTGGTCAGGCTAGGTCGGAAGACGGAACTGATTTCCGACTATGCCTTCGACCAATGCCCTCTTACCGACATCTATGTCGAAGCAACCCTTCCGCCAGTATGCAACGACCACGCCTTCACGACAAGAGGCACCAGCATATTCAACACATGTACCATCCATGTGCCAGCTGGAAAAGCGAATTTCTACAAGGCGGCAGCTGGTTGGAAACTCTTCAAGAACATCATTGCAGATCTATAAAAAAACGCAGATTATGACAACACCACAAATAGAAGAATTAAAGTTCCTCATCGAACAAGAATACGGCAAAACGCTTAACACCACGACCGACTTTGAGGAATTTTCCATCTTTCTCCACAAGAGAACAAGCAAGAACATATCAGCCTCCACGCTCAAACGGCTCTATGGCTATGTGAACGACGACCACAAGCCAAGAATCGCAACACTTGACACCCTGGCTGAATACATCGGGTACAACAACTTCAAGGATTTTA
>CAVGEN010000023.1:0-30998 GCA_963628185.1 Waltera intestinalis
TCTACCTTTCTAGTTTATAAAACAAAAAAGTGTCTAGTCAAATCAGGAAAAGTCAGCCAGAGAAGTTAGCGGATACTGTCTGCCGTGGAAAGTCAGCCTGTCCTGCTTAGACAGTCTGACTGTCTAGGCGAGACAGTCTAAGCAACTACCTGTGTTATCTTTATGGTAAGGGATTTTGTTGACTAGTGTTTATCGAGGTTTCGAGCAATGTAGTTTACTTTTCAAACTACATGATTCTACCCGTTTCATACAAGATAAAAATGCCATGGCGTGTAAGCAAAGCACTTACAGCCATGGCATTCTCATATATAAACCTTACTACAAAAACACGATTACTTAATCACGAACTTCTTGCCCTTCTGGATATAAATACCCTTGGCCTTGATGTTCTTGGAAGAATCGGAAACCTTGCGACCCATCAAGTCATAGACTACTTCTGTTCTAACAGCATCGGAACGGTCTTCTAACTGAGTGATGCCTGTCGTGATTTCCTTGTCCTCGAAGAGAGTCTTCACATCATCTGCATCGATGGCATAGTTGTAGATACGGAAGTCATCGTAGATATGGTCGCAATAAGCATCGCTTGACCATTGTGAACGTCCGAGCCAGTTCTGAGTGGTCACACCCAAATCCTTAGGATAAACCTCAGCCTCATTAGTAGCCTCAGCGGTCAACTCACCATTGAGGTAGAACTTCACCTCCTTGCCCTTCTGTGTCATCACAAAATGATTCCACTCGGTAGAAGACCATACCCAAGGCATAGGAACAGTTTTGTCAAATACACCCTTGGCACAAGTAATCTTGTATCGCAAAGAAGAGCCCTTGACTGCACCCATCATAAAGGTTCCGCCACCACTACCGAAGTCGAAGAGACGACCACCATTGCTAGGCAACTTAATCCATGCGGCAATCGTGAAATCACCAAGACGGCTCACTGCACCCTTAGGAAGTTCGACATAAGACTTGCTTGCCTTTGAGAGCTTGGCTGCATAACCATCGTTGCGACCTTCTGCAAAAGAAGCGGCATTCAGCAACTGTCCGTCATTGCCACCCCACTCGTCGTATGCCACATCGCCTGTATTTTCATCGAAAGAAAGGTGCATGTACTTACCAGCCTCAGGAGTAGCAGAGAGTACGGCTGAAACATTGCCCTCGCCAGCTTCATTGTAAGGCAACACCTTATAATAATAAGTCTGACCGTTGGTCAAGCCTTCATCAAAATAAGAAATGCCATCCACTTTGTCGGCAACTGTCACGTAAGAACCATTCTCCTTGTCAGAACGCAATACCTTATAATAAGTATCGTATGCGAACTGCCATCTCAAAGAAACGCTGTTGGCACCACCCGAAGCACGCAATCCCTGAATATCCTCAGGCACGGCAAAAGCCTTGGTCTTCACGGAAATCAGCTCGGAAGCAGGACGCTCAGCTGCGCTGTTGAGAGAATAAGCACGATAATAGTAGGTGGTATTCACCTTCAAATCCTTGTCCTCATACTCATTCGTAGTCAAGTTGTCAGCTACTACCTTATACTCACCATTCTCAGAGTCGGCACGTTCGATGCGATAACTATTGGCACCATCCACCTTGTCCCAAGACAACTTGATGATGGAGGTAGAGATAGCCTCACCCTTCAATGTAGGTGCTGCAACGGCTGCATCACGAGTGAAAGTCTTCTCACGAGAATACTCAGACTCCGTATCTTTGTAACTCAAAGCCTTGATGCGATATGTCACGGTACTGGTACAAGGGATAGCCTCTGTAAAGACAACGGTCTCACCTGCCTGATAGTCCTTGCCCAAATAGAACTCCTTGTAAGCCTTGAACTCTGTCTCGTCATCCATCTTACGTTCCAAGACATACTTCTTACCTGTCTCACCATTATGATCGTACCACTTGATAGTGATATTGCGGAAGTCCTTGTCGATAGACTGGATTGGGAAAGGAGGGCAAATCTTCCAAAGCTCCCAAGGCTTGCTATCTTGTTCAGTGTAAGCCAAGGCAGCCTTATGTGCTCCATATACCTTACCAGCAGGTGTCAACTTTCCGTTAAGCACCAAGGCACGAGCATCTTGTACCCAATCATACTCGAAGTAACGCTCTATCAAGCTACAGTTATCGAGGGCTGGAAGAGCCTCGGCAAAGAACTTACGATTCTTCTCGGCATTCTCTGCACTCAAAGGACGAGTTATAGTTGTTGTATTTCCATTCTCGTCTAAGATAGGATTGGAGTCGGCATCACATCTCGGACCCGAAGCAGTAGGCCACCATTCACCCGTCCAGTTGGCTCCGTTGTTCCACTCTGTGATCCATACTGGGCGTCCCTTTCCTTTATCAGACAATGTTTTGATTTTACCTACCAAAGAATTGGCATTCAAATTACAATCGTATATATGAGCTACAGCAAAGTCACAACGATACCCCAATGCATCCAGCTCATTGAAGAAAGTTCCGACCCACGTTGCCACAGAAGAAGGCGCAGGAGACCCCAAGCGAAGACCACTCTTCAGCATCTCAGGCCACATTTCCAACACCTGGTCAACTGTAGCATTAGCTTGGTCTGGACGATCCGGCTCATTGCAACCCAACAAGTGGGTCACTCCTTTCTTATTGTTGATGTCGTTCCATCCTGGCCATCCCAAATTCTGGCGGATAGGAGTATATTCTATGTCAGGGTCATCACTCTTACCACCCACATTCCAGTCGTAGAAACAAGTGACGTTGAGATTGTCCTTGTCACCATATCCACTAGCCTTACCCTTCTTGGATGGCCAATTCCAGCGGAACACACGGATGAAGGAAACGAAGTTCTCCATACCTTCAGGAAGCGTAGAGATTTCCAAGTCATGGTCGTTGGCGATGAACACACGGCTGTAACCAGTACCATTGGCATTGTTTGCCAAGGTCGCCATATAACCCTTCTTGAGTTTGAATGACTTTATCTTGTTATCCCACTCTCCGAGGTTGTTATAATAAGTTTCTATCTCAAACTCCTTACTGTTGCCAGTGAAGTTCTCACCATCGTATGCCACGAGAGCCTTCTTGTCGTAGGCAGGTCCGTTTGGTATCACCACAGCACCATTATCCCAAAGAGACACACGACAGTTTTGACCAGAAACTGCTACCTGACCATCTATCTTGACAGTAGAGAGATAGTCGCTAATCACCTTGCTTGGCTTCACATAGTCGAAATAAAGCCATGCGTCGTCACCCATCAGATTGACTGTGGTGTTCTCGTAAGGAGCGACATCAGCAGTCAAGTGCAAGTTAGTCTTGCCACTTACATTGACTGTTGAGTTAAAGAGATAACTCTTCGCAATATCACCAGCGTCATTCAAATTTATACTTGTTGCCTCGCCAGCTTGCCCTACCGGAGCGAATGCGCCAGTCTCGTCATATGTAGCCGACTCCACTTCCATTGCAGCCTCACCCTCGTAATTCTTACCAATGAGAATCATAGGAGTTGCCTTTGCAATAACCTCTTGCAGTTGAATATTGGCTATGGCAAAGAGGGCTTCCGTTCCAACCATATAGACATAATAAGTACCTTCCTCACCGGTCGTAAACGTTAAGTCATTGGCTACCAGCACTTGCTTACCGCTCTTGCCCTTTGTCGCCACTTCCTTCGTTGCCACTACATCTACCAACGTCTTGTCTTTGCTAACTCCCAGAGTAAATGTGGTGCGATTATCATTGTTCCAATAAGCACAATCCAAAGAGATTCGGTAGGTAGTATTAGCCTTCAAGCCTGTCACGGCATACCCATACTTGCAAGACTTGTTCTTCAATCCTCCATCCCATCTCAGGAAGAAGAAGTTTCCGTTATATACCGTGCCGTCAGAATAGGTCAACTTGAGAGAAGGAGAGGTCTCAAAACGAGAGTTTGGCCATTTATCCTCCGCCACCTCATTGCCGCTGCCATCCAAGAAATACCACCCCTTTGACACGGGTGCTGGTTTATCTGCTCCCCATGCAGAAGCAGGTATCACCTCGGGATTGACATTTTCCCCCAAGCCGCGAGTCATCACATCCTCCAATGTTTCCAGAGGGCGAGTCACCAAGAAGTGACCATCCTCATAGATACTCACTTGGTTGTTGGCTACGGCAAAGCGAAGAGTTCGAGACTTGGTGTTGTCTGTAGAAGAAATTGGCGTGAGGGTACTCAGTGGGTTATTCCAGTTGATCGAGTTGGCATCCATAGATACACGGAAACCTTGACCCAAGGCATCGTTTGCCACGATGTCAATCCCACGGCCCGTACCCGACTTGAACTTTCCCTTTACCTCTAGCGTGTAGTTACCTTCCGGTGCAGGTGTCATCAGTTTGCTGACATTTACCTCACTCGATGAATAGTTTTGGTTTGTGAGCAGCTGGGTAGGCAACGTTTGCTTCTGTTCCAAGCATGGAGCTTGCGCCAAAGCAGCCTGAGGTGCTACCGCACTACACAAGACCATAGATAACAAGTTGAATTGTTTCATGTTGGTTTTATTATGTTAGTTAATAATTAGGTTTTATCGTCTCAAAAACGAGGGCAAAATTATGATATACAGACCATATCCAAGTACAATTATCATGATTTGAGGGTAAAAATACGACAATCGAATGATAATAATACGACAAATCACAATAGAAACAAAAAGAGACCACAAAATACCATATTGATGGGATAGGACATATCCGAAAAAAGATGTAACTTTGCAGCCCATATGGGGAAAAGAAGAATGGCATTACGGCACGCCTTCCATACATCCCTGCCTATCATGGCAGGATATGGATTTTTGGGACTTACTTATGGCATCTATATGCATGAGTTGGGCTTCAACTTCCTGTACCCCATGTTGCTCGCCATCACCGTCTATGCCGGCAGTGCGGAATTTCTATTGGGCAACATGCTGTTAGGCAGCTTTCATCCCCTACAAGCATTCTTGATGGTATTGATGATCAACGCCCGCCATCTTTTCTACGGACTTTCCATGCTCGACAAATACAAAGGACTGGGTTGGAAGAAATTCTTCCTCATCTTCGGCATGTCGGACGAGACCTTTGCCTTGACAAGTTCCACCGAAGTGCCCAAAGGAATAGACAAGGGATGGTTTCTGCTTTGGATTACTTGGCTCGACGAGACCTATTGGGTCGTCGGTGCCACCCTTGGAGGAATCATCGATCCTTTCCTCACCTTCGACCTCAAGGGATTGGACTTTGTGCTGACCGCCATGTTTACAGCCATCTTCGCCGACAACTGGCTTCGAGAGAAAGGGCACACTAGCAGCAGGGCAGGGCTTTCCATCTCCGCTCTATGCCTATTGATATTCAACGCCGACAATTTCATCATTCCAAGCATGGTGGTCATCCTGTTATTTCTCACTTTCTACAAGCAGCGGAAAGGAGGCAACCTATGAGCATTACCCAGCAAGTTATCATGGTGGCAGCAGGTGTGGCAGCAACGATGCTCACCCGCTTCATCCCATTCATTGCATTCCGTCCTGGCAAACCTACCCCCAAATACATCATGCACTTGGGCAAACTGTTGCCAGCATCAGTCTTCGCCCTATTGGTGGTGTATTGCCTTCGAAATACCATCGCCATCGAAAAGACCGACACCATCTCCAATTGGCACGTTGTGTTCTCTTCGGATGCTACATCCCAATTCATCGCCGTGGCATTCACCATTTTGATTCATGTATGGAGAAGAAACATGATGTGGTCGATAGCAGCAGGTACTATCTGCTACATGATACTCATCAGACTGACATAACGAAGAAAAACAACTAAGCTCTATCAACGAACCCATATCCCACAAGGGGGTGTCAACTTAGTGACATAAAATGGCAAGATACGTGATTTTCAGTCTTGCGACAAAGAAATTAGCATAAAAATGGCTATAAATTCGAGTTTTATTGTACCTTTGCACACAAAAACGAAAATGGAAACAGCAAAACAGATACCTTACCGCATCATAGCCCTCGACCTAGACGGCACTCTCACCAACCATGACAAGGTGGTGACACCCCGTACTCGCCAAGCCTTACTCAAGGCTCAAGACTATGATGTCATCATCGTGCTTGCCTCCGGCCGTCCTACCTACGGCATCACCCCTATTGCCGAATGCTTAGAGTTGGATAAGCGAGGAGGCTATATTCTCTCTTACAATGGTGGCAACATCGTTAATGCAAAGACTGGAGAAAAACTTTTCTCCCAGTTCCTGCCCGACACGGTTATACCTATATTATATAAATATGCCAAGGATCACCAATATGCCCTCTTAGGCTATGCAGGCAACGAGATTATCACAGAAAGCCCTGACGACCAATACGTGAAAGAGGAGTCCCGCATCAACAAGATGAACGTCCACAAGGTAGAGAATCTCCTCGAAGCCTTGGAGCCTCATCCCACCAAACTTCTCATGACAGGCGACCCTACGGATATGATCAAGGCAGAAAACGAACTCGTGGAAATATTGGGAGAGAAAATGGACATCTTCCGTTCTGCTCCTTTCTTCTTAGAATTAGTTCCCAAGGGTATCGACAAGGCACAATCCCTATTGAGACTATTGGGCAATCTCAACCTTACACCTTCTGACCTAATGGCGTTTGGAGATGGTTACAACGACCTTAGCATGCTCAAACTTGCAGGTATGGGCGTTGCCATGGCAAATGCTGCTCCCGAAGTGAGAGCGGAAGCCAACTACGTGACACTTTCAAACGAAGAGGATGGTGTGGCTGAAGCATTAAACCATTTCAGCGTGAAAGAGTGAACAAGATTTCAGTAGAATAAAAAATAATCAGCAGTTATGTTACAACTTGACAATTTCTATAAAGCTCGATTTGTATTGAGCAAGGTTATCAGAAAGACCGAGCTGGTTCATACCCCAAGAATCAACCCTGAGAGTAATGTATATCTGAAGCCAGAGTGCTTGCAGAAAACAGGTTCGTTCAAGATTCGTGGTGCTTACTATAAGATTTCCCAGCTCACCGAAGAGGAGAAAGCCAAAGGTGTGATAGCTTGTTCAGCAGGCAACCATGCACAGGGTGTGGCTCTCGGTGCTACCGCCATGGGAGTAAAAAGCCTCATCTGCTTGCCTGAGGGCGCTCCTATCAGCAAAGTAGAGGCGACCAAGCGGTTGGGCGCCGAGGTGTGCCTCGTTCCTGGAGTCTATGACGATGCTTACCAGAAAGCACTTGAGCTGAGAGACGAGCACGGATATACTTTCGTACATCCTTTCGACGACGAGAATGTCATCGCCGGGCAAGGTACTATAGGTTTGGAGATTCTCGACCAGCTGCCTGACGTCGAGGCGGTCGTGGTACCAGTCGGTGGCGGCGGTTTGATTTCGGGTGTGGCTTTCGCGATCAAGTCCTTGAATCCCAATGTCAAGATTTATGGTGTTCAGGCAGAGGGTGCCGCCAGTATGGTACAGAGCCTTCACGATCACAAGCAGGAGAAGTTGCCGTCAGTGGCGACTGTCGCCGATGGCATCGCCGTGAAGGAACCGGGAGCATTGACTTTCGAGGCTTGCTCTAAATACGTGGACGAAATCGTCACCGTGAGTGAGGATGAGATTTGCGCAGCCATCTTGAAACTTATCGAGAGTGAGAAGATGGTGGCAGAGGGTGCTGGTGCCGCCAGTGTTGCCGCCGTGATGTACAACAAGATTCCAGTAAAAGGCAAGAAGACCATCTGTATTGTGAGCGGTGGCAATATCGACGTAACCATATTGAACCGTGTCATCAACCGTGGTCTTGCAAAGAGCGGTCGTCTCTGCACCATCGAGATGGAGCTGGACGACAAACCAGGCGAGTTGGTAGAAGTAGCTTCAGTCATCGCTAGCCTGGGCGGCAATATCACGGGGGTTCACCACGACCGTTCCGCCAACCGCAACAAGGTCAACGCTTGTGTCCTCCGCATGACCATGGAGACTCGCGACGAGGAGCATGTGAAAGAAATCAAGGAAGCCTTGGAAGCCAAGGGATTCCATTTGTATATAGTTTAAAAAAAATCAAAGTTATGAACGCAATTCACACAGACAATGCGCCTGCCGCTATCGGTCCCTATAGCCAGGCTATCGAAGTTAATGGTTTCGTATTTGCCTCTGGTCAGATTCCTATCGACCCAGCAACAGGCAATTTCGTAGAAGGTGGCATCAAGGAGCAGACTCGCCAGTGCCTCACCAATGCCCAAAATATCTTGAAGGCAACAGGCACCGACCTCTCTCACGTGGTAAAGACAACCGTCTATCTTGACAACATGGATGACTTCGCTGCCATGAACGAAGTGTATTCCGAGTTCTTCAACCAGCCTTATCCAGCTCGTTCTGCCGTAGCTATCGAGAAGTTGCCCAAGGGTGCTCTCGTCGAGGTAGAGGTCTTGGCTGCCAAGTAAGCCCATCTACCCTATCAACACACACAATCCTTTCTTTGCGAATGAAAGATTCTTGAAGAAACCTTCCATTCGCAATGAAAGGATTTTCATTCCCCCTTCGTCTTCTTGTCTGCCACATACATCCCTACCAGAATACAGGCAGCACCCACCAAGAAATAAGGAGTGATTTTCTCACCCAGCACCCATGAGGCAAATATCATCGTGGTGATGGGGTTGAAATATACCCAGTTGGTCGCCTTCACCGCACCCAACTTGGATATGCACCAATTCCAAGTCAAGAAACAAACCATCGAGGCAAGACAGCCCAGGAAGAGCAAATTGCCTACCACCTGCGGTTTGGAAAAAAACTCTAATGAAGGAAGCCCCGGAACAAATATATAATAAGGTAGAATGGTGAGCACTCCGTAGAAGAACACCTTGCGAGTGATAAACGCCGCACTGTATTGCCCCGTCACCGACTTCATCAGCAAAGAATACACTGCCCAACACATACAAGCCGTAAAAGCCAACGCATCACCCAATGGAGAGAGATGGAGCACGAAACGACCATTGAGTACCACGATAATCATTCCGACGAAGGCGATGAGAGAACCTAACATCTGGATGGCATTGATGCGAGCCGTATTCCGATAGACCAACCGCACCAGCAAGGTGGCAAACAAAGGACATGAACACACGATGAGTGAGGTGTTGGTGGTCGTGGTGAAATTCATCGCCTCATTCTCACTCAAGAAATAGAGCGACCCGCCCGTGATGCCCAGCAAGACCATCTTCACCTCGTCCTTCCATGAGTCGGCGAAGAGGCGACGATGGTTAAACATCAACATCAGGATATATGCGATAGAGAAGCGCAAGGTGAAAATCTGTGCCGGCGAAAGCCCATTGAGCATAAGCACCTTGGTAGCGACAAAGGTCGTTCCCCAAATGGCCACTGTGAAGAAAGCCACAAGATGATAAAATATATTGCTATTTGTAGTCATAGTGCAAAAGTACTCATTTTTGTAAATATAACAATGAGTCATGGAGACGGTTAAATATATTTAACCATCTGGCGAGGTGTAAAATTTCAAAAAGCAGTATATTTGCACCCAAAATTGCAAAATGACATGATACTACACCCACTACATACCATTGGCGAACATATCGCCATCCCCGAAAGGATGAACAATCCTTTCGACTACATCCCCCACCCTCTTTGCCTTCAAGCTTGCCGGGAACTGCAAAACTATCTTTCCCAAATGGACGACTGGAAAGAAGAGATCGGGAGAGGAAAAATGTTTGGCGTACTCATCGTCGAAAAACAATCTCAAATAGGATATCTCGCCGCCTATAGCGGACAGATAGGCAGTCGTAGCGACTGGAAAGATTTCGTGCCGGCGGTCTATGACTACCTACAACCAGACGGTTATTTCAAGACCCACGAGGCGGAAATATCTCACATCAACCAGTCCATCATCCGATTGGAGCAAGATGCCCGTATGGCCGCTGCGAAGAAGCAAATTTCCGAAATAAAAGAGACTCGTTCACAAGTCATCGCCAACTACCAGAAGAAGATGAAGGAGGCAAAGGCAAAAAGGAACGCTCGAAGAAGAGAAGGCAATCTTTCTGAAGAGGAAGAAAAGACGATGATTAAGGAAAGTCAATTCATGAAGGCGGAACTTCGCCGCTTGAAAAAATCACTTGGAGAGAAGACTACCCTCGAACAGGAATACGACGGCTACTTAGCAAACATCATGCAACTGAAGCGACTTCGCAAGCAACTTTCCGATGCCCTACAGCAATGGCTTTTCTCCCAATTCCGTATGCTCAACCCAAAAGGGGAACAAAAAGACCTCTTGGAGATTTTCGGAACTGTACCTCCTGCCGGAAGCGGAGAATGTTGCGAACCGAAGCTTTTGCAATACGCCTACGAGCACGGTTATCATCCGTTACAAATAGCAATGTTTTGGTGGGGCGATAGCCCAAAGGAAGAAATACGACATCACCTTCACTTCTACCCTGCTTGCAATGGCAAGTGCAAGCCCATCTTACGTTGGATGTTGCCAGAGGTAAACGAAATGCTTGATGGACAGAAGATGGCAGAAGACAATGTTCAAGAACTTGAAACATTGTATGAAGACCAAGAAATCGCTGTGATTTGCAAGCCAGCAGGTATGTTGTCCGTACCGGGGAAAGACAAGACACAGCCATCGGTTTATTCGCTCATGCTCAAGAAATATCCTGAGGCAACAAGTCCTCTGATAGTCCATCGTCTCGACATGGCTACGAGCGGCATCATGGTGATTGCCAAGACTGAGTTTGCTTATCACCGTCTGCAAGAGCAATTTGCCAACCACCACGTGAGGAAGAAGTATATTGCCATCGTCGGTTGCCCTTCCAGTGGCAAACTACCGGAATCAAAAGCAATCACTCTTCCTCTCATGCCCGACTACCTCGACCGACCACGGCAAATCGTAAACCACGAGCACGGAAAAGAAGCAGTCACGGAATGGAAAATTCTGGAAGATATCAAACAAGACGAACTTCCACATGGAGTGGAGAGCGTAAAAGGCATGCGCTATTATCGCCTTGCACTCTATCCAAAAACTGGTCGCACCCACCAGCTCCGGATACATTGCGCCCACCAAGAAGGTTTGAATGCCCCTATCCTTGGCGACCCACTCTATGGCAACATCCCAGCCTCTCGCCTCTACCTACACGCTGAGGAAATCACATTCATTCATCCATTGACGGAGAAGGAGATACATATAGAAAGAAAGGCGGAGTTTTAGATTGTTGCTCCTCACACAAAGAACATAATCAGCACTTGCGCGACAATCACCCTCACAAACATTCCGAGGGGATAAACCGTGGCGTAACTCACGCTCGGCGTGTCGCCATCGATGGTCTCATTGGCGTAAGTGAGAGCCATGGGATTCGCCATGCTGCCGCAGAGGATGCCACAGATGCTTCCGAAATCGTACTTCTTCGTCTTCAGGATTATCAAACCGACGACGACAACAGGCACAACGGTAATCAAGAAGCCGATGCCTACCCACATCAATCCCTCGGGGCGAACCACCGTCTCGAAGAACTGTCCGCCAGCATCCAATCCCAGACAACCAAGATAGAGGGACAAGCCCAACTCGCGCAACATCAAACCTGCACTTCGGGTCATATAAGATATAAAATGGACGCGAGGTCCAAGCGCACCTATTAGAATACCCATCACGATAGGACCACCGGCAATGCCCAAGCGCACAGGAGCCGTCATACCAGGAATGCTGAGAGGAATCGTGCCGATGGCAAGTCCCAAAATGATGCCCAAGAAGATGGCACCCAGGTTTGGTTCGTTGAGCGTCTTCACGGCATTGCCCAAGAACTGCTCTACATGGTCGATGCTGGCAGGGTCGCCAACCACAGTCAGACGGTCGCCATACTGCAACCGCAAGTCATCGGTAGCAAGCAGGCGGATGTCACCACGCAGCACACGGCTCACGTTCACGCCGTAAGTGTTGCGCATCTGTAGATGCCCCAGCACCTTACCATTCAAACCCGGTCGAGTCATCACGATGACACGGCTCTCCACCTTGGCATCGATGGCATTCCAATCGACCTTGTCGCGGTTCCAATCCTTATCCACCTTCTTGCCGAAGAGTATTGACATGGCAGGCACCTCGTCCTTGTTGGTCACCACCAGCACATTATCGTTGGTGTGTAACACGGTGTCCGCCTGCGGCACGATTACCTGGTCACCTCTCCACACCCTTGAGATAATAAACTTACGCTGGGTCATCATGGTGATTTCCGCTATCGTATTACCGTTGAGGGCAGGGTTCACGATGACATATTGCCCTATGGCGGTATGGTCATCCTCATCACCACGGCGAATCTCCAGGTCGGCAGGCTTCACGAAGAACTTACGAAGGAGCATCATCGCCAGAATGACGCCGATGACCCCCAGAGGATAAGTGACGGCACACCCCAGCGCCGCACCACCGCTGGGCAGCCCCAACTGTTGCAGTGCCTGCTGCGCCGCACCGAGGGCTGGGGTATTGGTCGTGGCACCACAAAGGATACCCACCATGTCGGGGAGGCTCACGGGCAGCACGGCACACAGAGCCAGCGAAAACAAGGTTCCCACCAGGATGACCGCCATGCTCCAAAGGTTAAGCGATATCCCCTCGTGGCGCATCGACCCGAAGAAGTTGGGTCCCACATAAAGTCCCAGCACATAGACAAACATCGTCAAACCGAAACTTTCGGCAAACTCCAGCATGCCATGGTCGATGGTCAAACCGAAATGGCCTGCCACAATACCCACGAAAAAAACAAAAGCTACACCGAGTGAAACACCTCTTATATGAATCTTGCCAAGCGCAAGACCCAAAGTACAAATCAAGGAAAGTATGACGATGCCTTGCACCGCCGAATGCACGTTGATTAAATTATCAAGCCACATGACTATTGCGTACTGATACGACTTTAAAAATTTGTTTTTATAAGATTTTTATTCAATTCGGGTGCAAAGGTACTGCAAATAAACGAATAAAACAAAAGAAAAAAGGATTTATTTCGAGAAAACTGAAATTAAACCAAAGTTTTTTCGTACCTTTGCAGAAAATTTATAGAAATGAAAGATATTTGTTGTATTGGTCACATAACCAAGGATAAGATTGTAACCCCCAACCGCACCGTCTATATGGCTGGCGGCACTTCTTTTTATTTTGCATACGCCATCAACCAGCTGCCTCACGATGTGAGTTTCTCGCTTGTCACCGCTATGGATCCTACTGAAAAGCAGCCCGTAGAGAAGATGCAGCAACAAGGCATCGACGTAACGCTCAACGCCTCCCGTAACACCGTTTTCTTCGAGAACATCTACGGCGAGAACCAGAACGAGCGCAAGCAGCGTGTGTTGGCCAAGGCAGACCCTTTCACCATCGACCAGCTCAAAGACGTGGAAGCCAAGGTTTTCCATCTGGGAACTCTCTTGAGCGATGACTTCTCCGCAGATGTTGTAGAATACCTATCGACCAAGGGACATGTTTCCATCGATGTACAGGGTTATCTGCGCGAGGTGAGAGACGAGAAAGTGTATTCTGTGGATTGGAAAGACAAGCTGAGAGTTCTCAAACACACCTATTATATCAAGGTAAACGAGATAGAGATGGAGACCATCACCGGCATCAAAGACCCTCACAATGCAGCCAAGCTGCTCCATTCCTGGGGTGTCACCGAGGTAATTATCACTCTGGGCAGTGAGGGGTCGCTCATCTATGTCGATGACACCTTCTACGAGATTCCGGCCTACGCTCCCCACGAAGTAGTGGATGCCACAGGATGCGGCGACACCTATTCGGCAGGCTACCTTTACAAGCGAATGCAAGGTGCCTCCCCTACCGAAGCAGGCAAATTTGCCGCAGCCATGTGTACCATCAAGTTGGAGCATAATGGTCCCTTCAACCGATCCATCGAGGACGTGGAGAAAATCATCAAGTGATGGAGTCGGTCATATTAAATAAAGCAAGCATCGGCTACGCCTCGAAACACCATAGAAAAGCTGTGGCAGAGAACATGAACGCCTCGCTCCTTGCCAGCGAACTCACTTGCCTGATGGGGGCAAACGGAGCAGGTAAGTCAACCTTACTTCGCACATTGGCGGGCTTCCAACCTATCTTGGAGGGCGACTGTCTGCTT
The DNA here is from genome assembly GCA_963628185.1 of Waltera intestinalis. Classification (GTDB taxonomy): domain Bacteria; phylum Bacteroidota; class Bacteroidia; order Bacteroidales; family Bacteroidaceae; genus Prevotella. The sequence goes on from CAVGEN010000023.1 coordinate 14,059, forward strand.
TTCCATCGCCCGATAGGAGATTTCTCCCCACGGGAACTGGCGCAAAAGATAGCAGTTGTCTTAACGGGCAAACCCGATGTCTCTGCCATGAAGGTAGAGGAACTGCTAGGGATTGCCCGATCGCCCTATACGAGTTTCTGGGGGAATCTGTCTCCGAAAGACAAGACTGTGGTGGAGGAATCGCTTGCACAAGTGGGCATCCTAGAATTGAGAGAAAGATGGTTTCACACACTGAGCGACGGAGAGAAACAGAAAGTGATGATAGCGAAGGCAATTGCCCAACAAACAGACATCATCCTACTCGACGAACCAACCGCTTTCCTCGACTATCCCAGCAAGGTGGAAGTACTACTGATGCTACGGCGTTTGGCGCACGACCTACACAAGACCATTCTCCTTTCGACCCACGACTTGGAACTGGCTCTTCAACTTGCCGACAAGATTTGGCTCATGGAGGAAGAAGAGGAAAATAAGAAATGCCTGCTAATAGTGGGAACACCTCGCCAACTGGCAGACAACGGACTTCTATCTCGATTCATTGACCGAGATGGAATCAAGTTTGATGCAGCTACGCTTCGCATCAACGTCGTTCCCCTTAGGACAGAAAGCGCCCAATAAATGGCTTGTTGTTTTCGCTCATTTTCTCCAAACTATAAGCAACAACAATACAAACGCTTACAATTCATAACGAACAAACATAAAAAAGCTATAATTTTATGACTTTTCGCACCAAACGCAAATTTAAAAACTATTAAATTGTTCGTTATTTCAAAGAAAATCTATAATTTTGCAACCGCAAACAAAAAATCTACCCAATAAATATACAACCATAGACAACAAGATACAAACAACAATAAACAATAAAAGAAATGAAGAAGATTAGAGCAGCCGTCGTAGGTTACGGCAACATTGGTAAATTTTCTGTAGAAGCACTCGAAGCAGCACCAGATTTCGAGATTGCAGGTATCGTACGTCGCCAGGGCGACAACAATAAGCCTGCCGAACTGGCACAGTATGAGGTAGTAGATGACATCACCAAGTTGAAGGACGTAGATGTTGCCATCCTCGCAACCCCTACCCGTTCATGTCCAGAATACTCAGAGAAGATAGTAGCCCTCGGCATTAATACCGTTGACAGTTTCGACATCCACACCAGCATCCTCGACTACCGCACCAAGCAAATGGAGAATTGCAAGAAGGCTGGCAAGGTGAGCGTCATCGCAGCTGGTTGGGACCCAGGTTCCGACTCCATCGTGCGCGTGTTGATGGAAAGCCTTGCCCCCAAGGGTTTGACCTACACCAACTTCGGTCCTGGCATGAGCATGGGTCATTCAGTTTGCGTGCGTAGCAAGAAAGGTGTGAAGGAAGCACTCTCTGTCACTATTCCATTGGGCGAGGGCATCCACCGCCGCATGGTATATGTAGAGTTGGAAGAAGGTGCTACCCTCGAAGAGGTAACAGCAGAAATCAAAGCCGACCCATACTTTGCCCACGATGAGACACACGTTTTCGCCGTGGCATCAGTAGATGACGTGAAGGACATGGGACATGGTGTAAACCTCGTTCGCAAAGGTGTATCTGGCAAGACACAAAACCAGCGTTTGGAGTTCAACATGAGCATCAACAACCCAGCCCTCACCGCACAAGTTTTGGTGAATGTGGCTCGTGCCTCCATGCGTCTCGCTCCAGGTTGCTACACCATGCCTGAGATTCCTGTCATCGACATGCTTCCTGGCACTCGTGAAGAAATCGTTGCCACATTGGTATAAGGATTTACCACTTTTTGCAACTTGAAAGAGTAAGGATAAAAAACGAAACAATAGGATGAAAGCCTAAAAGTACTTAGCTCAGGCTAGGCACTTCTAGGCTTTCTTTATTTCACAAATATCGCTCTTTTGGGTTTTCCAGTCTCCGTCATTGGGAGTTTGTCGTAATGAAGATACTCCTTGGGGATCCAATACTTAGAATACCTCGCCAATACCTCCCGACAAATACGTCCGACATTCTCCAGGTCATCCGACTCTGTAAGAAGCACGGCGATTTCACCGAACTTCCCATCCGTCTTCTTCGCCAACATGAACGGATTGGAAAGATGAGGCCGAAGTTTATCCTCCACCTCCTCTATTTGGATTTTGATGCCTCCGCAACAAATCACGTTGTCCTTTCTGCCCTTGACTCGGAAGAGCACCTTTTTCCCTTCTCCATCTTGTTTTATCTCCACCATGTCGTTGGTAACAAGCTGCTCCCCACAAACCAAAGGAGCATTAATGACGAGACATCCCTCTTCACTGGTTGAAACGCCGACACTGTCGAAGGGTTGGTACCAGTCGTCAGCCTCCTCGCCATTCAAGCGTCGCAAGGCAATATGTGAGAGCGTCTCCGTCATACCATACGTACTCCACACGGCGTTCGGCATAGCACGAAGTTGCTTAGCCAGCTCCTCGTCTACGGCTCCACCTCCGATGATAAGATGCTTGATGCGGCTAAGCCGTTCCCTCTCCGCAGGCACCTGCAAGCTATTATACACTTGCATAGGAACCATCGCCGCAAAGTCGATATTCGGCAAGGAACCATCAGCCAAGGGATGCCCCGAAGGTTTGACGGCTACAAGCCGAAGATGCCGTTCCAAACTCCTCACCACCATCATCTTGCCGGCGATATAGTCGAGCGACATACAGAGCAAGGCGGTGTCGCCATGCTTCAATCCGAGGAAATCGCAGGTGATACGAGCGGAATTAAGCATCCGCCTCTTCTCCACTATCATGGGTTTCGGCTTGCCGGTAGAGCCACTCGTATGAACCAGCAGCGTGTCGCTTGGCGAGTTCCAAGTTTTCAAGAATTCCTCCAGTGTCATTTCACCACAAATAATTTATCGCCCTGTATCTCCAGCGGCATGGGAATGTTATCGACAAACAGTTGTCCTGTGCCAAGCCCTTGCGGCATTTCGACATTCGGCCCGTACATCTTGGCACAGAAATGAGCAATGGCATTCAACCCCACGTTACTCTCCAGTGCCGACGTTATCCAACTGCCGATACCTCGCTCCTCGGCTAGAGTAATCCACTCCCTACATCCATACATTCCACCATGGAGCGAGGGTTTAAGAACTATATATTGCGGACGAACCGTGTCGAGCAGAGCCTGTTTCATCGAACGGACATTCACACCTATCAACTCCTCGTCTAGCGCAATCGGCAGAGGACTTTCCCGGCAAAGTTCCGCCATACGGGACCATTGATGCTGCTTGATGGGTTGTTCGATGGAGTGGATGTCATACTGCGCCAAGGCTTCCAGGCGGCTCATCGCATTCTCGGGCGTGAATCCCCCATTGACATCCACCCGAAGCTCCACTTGCTCCTTAGAAAAATCCTGTCGGATATGTTTGATGAGGTCGAGTTCCTTCAAGAAGTCGATTGCACCGATTTTCAACTTCACACAGTGAAATCCAGCCTTCAGTTTCTCCTCCAACCGCTCATACATCTCGTCGTAGGATCCCATCCATACCAGTCCGTTGATGGTAATCCCTTCCTTGCCATATGCGAAAGGAGAATCATAGAGACGAGCCAAATCGCCTGCCCATGCAGGGACATCGGAATGTTTCAAGCGATGGAAGAAATCAGCAAAAGCCGACTCAAGCCCGAAAGTAATGCTCGGGTAAGCCCGAATCATATCGTAAGGAATGCGCCCCATCTGCTCCACCATCTTGCACACTTGCCGCAACGTGACCTCATACTCAGGCTTGGCGTCGCAACTGAGGTCGGGAAGCGTGGCGCACTCCCCCACTCCCACCGTCCCCGGACTGTCGGCATCGGAGACCGTGAGATAATAACTGTGTCGAGTCGTATAAACCCCACGAGAAGTGCCCGCAGGCTGCTTGAAGTGGAGCGTGCGCTCCGAAATATCTATCTTATACATAATCGTGAATTATTTTTTACTCTATCAGCGTTGTTAGTTTTCGACCTAACGATGACAAAAATAAGCAAAATAAGTCGATTACATGGAAAGGTACTACACATTTTAATATTAATTATACATTCCTTTCCCACTCCGCATCAAAAATATCAGTACCTTTGCACCACCCAATGCAGCACCATCCAACGGAAAAGCTCAACTTCCGAAAATTGAGCGAAGAAAAAAAGAATCAAAACGAACGAAAAAGACAACGAAAAAAGAAATGGACAATAGTAACAAAGTGAAAGGATTTATGGCGGGCATCATCGCCGCCATCTGTTACGGCACCAACCCTCTGGGCACCCTAGAGCTATACCACGACGGATTCTCCTCGGGAGCAGTGCTGATATATCGCTATCTTCTGGCAGTGGCTATGTTCGCCATCGTGATGGTCGCCAGGCGAGAGAGTTTCGCTATCAAGTGGGGGCATGCCATAAGGCTCGCCTTCCTGGGCTGCTTTTTCTCACTCTCCTCCTGCACGCTCTACGTGAGTTTCCACTACATGGCGGCAGGCATTGCAAGCACCCTGCTCTTCGTATATCCCATCATGACCGCCGTGCTGATGACGGCATTCTTCCACGAGAAGGTGACGTGGACGACCACGATCGCCATCCTCCTCGCCGTGTCGGGAGTTGGGATGCTCTACCAGGGCGATGGCAACGAGAAACTGAGTACCACGGGCTTCGCCCTCGTCATGGTGTCATCCCTGCTCTACGCCCTGTACATCATATCCGTGAACCAATGGAAGAGCAACCCGATGTCGAGTGTGAAGTTCACCTTCTGGGTCTTGGTGTTCGGCATGGTGGCAATGGTAATCTTCACGATGATTTCGGGCGAGAGCTTCCAGTTCCTCCATACGCCCAAACAGTGGCTCTGCGCCGCCCAGCTGGCATTGCTCCCCACCGTATTGTCACTCTTCCTCATGACCATCTCCATCAACCTCATCGGCAGCACGCCAGCAGCCATCATGGGAGCCTTGGAGCCTGTCACCGCCGTCATCATCGGCGTATTCGTCTTCGGCGAAAGTTTCTCCCTGCAACTAGGCATCGGCATCGTCGCCATCCTGGCAGGCGTCACACTGATCATCCTAAGAAAACAGAAATAAAAGTCACCAGCCGCTTTCCCGATAGTTCGAGAATGCGGCTGCTATATCGTATCTATTAAATAAATGTCACTTAAAATCTTCCACCACCAGGAGGAGGTCCCATTGGGCGACCACCACCATTGAATGGGCGTCCACCAAAGTCTGGACGGTCACCATCAGGTCCACCCTTCCGGCCTCCCTCGCGAGCGGCCTTTCCACCGAAGATATTCATGCGATATACCACGTGGAGCATCGCATAAGAGTTAATGGCGTTATACTCGGTATCGGTGCGAGATGTCGCCGAGATGACACGTGAGAAGGTGCTCTGCTGATGCAGGAGGTCGTAGAACTGCAGCATCACAGTGAGCGGTTTGCCCTTCAAGAAACTCTGCGACAGTTGGGCGTTCCAGACCAATTCATTGGTGTTCATGTTGCTATCACTATAGCCACGGCGGCTGCTTTCCGAAAGACTGGTATTCAAGCTTGTACCCCAAGGAGCGGTAAGTGTCATGCTAGGCCCGTAGGAGAACTGCCAAGTGTCGGCATTGCTGGTTGGCTGCAATTTGTTGCGACCATGCATATAGTTGAGCGAACCGTCAAGCGTCACCTCCAACCAGTCGTTGCGATAACTCAAAGAGAGACGCTGCCCCCAAGAAAGAGAAGTGGTCTTGTTCTTCTCTGCCACATGGTTAACGTCCAGATAGCTCATATAGTTGTTATAGCTCAAGTCGAGGCTGGTGTTCACATTCCATACTCCAGCACTGTCGATGGAGGTGTTGAAAAATCCACCAACGAAAGCATTCCAGTTGCCATTGATGTTCTCGGGGCGACTCACACGTCCACCCGTCTCCTCATTGTAAGTCACCTTGTTGCTGATGCTATTGCTGGTGGTCGAGAAATTTCCAAACACCGCATAACCCAAGTTGTGGTTCTGCACAAAGTTGTTGTAGTCGGCACGGACGCTTTGGGTGAAGGACGGCTTCAAACCAGGATTTCCCTCGGTGATGTTCAGCGGATCACTGTCATCACGAATGTTGAGCAAGTCGGTCATCGAAGGCTGCGAGGTAGTTCCTCGATAGTTGATGCGCAGGCGGCTCATCTTCGAGAATCGGTAGCGGAAGTCGAGGGTTGGCGAGAAGTTGACCACGTTGCGAACAGTATCAGTGTGAACACCCAAGTAATCTTGCACGAACTTGGTGCGCTGTGGTTGCATCATCACACCGAAGCTCAAGTTGTACTTCTGGCGGATGAATCGCATCATTACCTGTATCTCATGGATATAGTTGCTATACTCCGAATAACGGCTCAGGTCGCTGTCGAGATAGCTCTCCAGCGGATTGCCCAGCACGGAGAGGTAGTTTCCCCAACTGCGATAGGCTGGCGAGAGCGCATTCCAACGGCTCACCTCGTCGGCTGTCAATGCAGAGTTTTCTCCAACGCCTGTACCATCGAAACTATAGGTAGAACGATCACTACGCGTATAATTATAGGTGAACTTATAGCTGAACTGCAAGAATGTGGCCTTCCAAAGTGGCTCGCTATAGGTCAGCTGCCCGCTATAGCTGTATTTCTTGCTTGGTGTCACATTGTAACGGCGTGTCTGGTAAGTAGAGTCAAGTCCATCCTTGGTTTTCATCAGATAGAATTCGGCCGCCGACTGTGAGATGCTCTTGCTATCAGTCTTACTATAGCTGGCATCTGCACGAAGGGTAATGTTGCGGCCCATCGAGTTCAGCTTGCGGTTGTACTGCAACATACCATTCACATTATTGTTGGAACTATAACTCATGTTGTCTGAGTGGTTGGTGTTGACCAACTTTTCCAGTCGCAGCAGTTCACTCTTGCTCTTCTCTGAGTCAAAGCTAGCCGAGAAGGCATCGGACAATGGATCGGTGACATACTGATAAGGGTCGTCGTTCATCTGAGCCGACCGGCTTGTACTCAAGCCGTCACTCTTCGTCCAGGAGAAAGAAGGACGAAACATGATATTGGTCATCGTGTCAGGCTTCCACTCCAGACGGATGTTGCCATTCCAACTGTCACTGCGAGAGAAACTCTGGCTGATGCTGTTGGAGAACGACGAGCTACTGCCCATATAGTTCTCGCTGGAGCGACGGCTCCACACGTCGCCATCACTATGATTCCAACGAAGAGACGTATTGAACTTCAACTTGTCCTTATTTTCATAGTTATAGTTGAGAGCCACCATCTTATTGGCGTTCAGTCCGTTGCCTCCGCCAAATCCCCTGCCGGGTCCACCGCCGCGGAAACCTCTGTCGCCGGTATTGTTGGCATTGCCGAAAATCATAAACCGATTGTTGTCATTGAAATAGCCAGCCATGCCACGGGCACTATATCTGTCCTTGTTGCCTATGCCTAGGTCGATATTGGAAATCATACCCTTGTTCATGCCCTTCTTCACACCGAAGTCAAGTACCGTCTGCTCCTCCCCATCGTCGATGCCCGTCACCTTGGCTAGGTCGCTCTTCTCATCGTATGCCTTGATTTTGTCGATGATGCTGGTAGGAAGATTCTTGAGGGCGGTCTTGGTGTCGCCCGTCATAAATTCCTTGCCATCGACGAGGATTTTCTTCACCTGCTTGCCATTGATTTTGATGGTACCGTCATCAGAGACCTCCGCACCGGGCAACCGTCTTACCAGTTCCTCGACAACCGACCCTTCCGGAGTACGGTAAGCCGACGAATTATAGACGAAAGTATCCTCCTTGACGGTCACCTTCTGCGCCATCGCCGTCACGACCGCTCCTTTCAGCATGATGGCATCGGCACCAATCACGACCTTGCCCATCGCCAAGTTCTTGTCATCGGCTATAACAATGCGCTTAATGGCAGGTTTGTAACCCACGCTGGTAATTTTGAGGAGATACTTGCCGTTTTCGGGGGCATTGAAATGGAAAAGACCTTTCTCGTTGCTGATGCCTCCCGTCACGTAGGTGCTGTCGGTCTTGAGCAACTGAACGGTCACTTGCTCCACAGGATCCTTGGTGTCGCGGTCGATGATAGCACCGCTAATCAAACGTTCCTGTGCAAATGATGCCATCGTGACCAAAAGCAACAACATCATCAGGATAGATTTCTTCATAGTCTAATAAGTTGTTATTTTATAAAGATTCGTTTTGTCGAGAAAGATTCAAAAAGAATCGTTTCGTAAGTTTAGACGCTGACAAAAATATAAAGTTTAAATGACAAAACGAAAAATACACAAATAATATTTCACAATCTTACCAAAATCGAACGCTTTTCGGCAAAAAAATGTCACAACATGGCGTTGGATTAATATTTTTTAGTACCTTTGCAGTCAATACCAAACGTTATCGTTATGAATCAGAGAATTATCATATCTACCCATCTTGAAGGCGAGATAGCCAATGTCCTCGCTGAATGTGAGCACGACAAGATTTTCATCCTTGCCGATGAGACTACCGCCAAGGAATGTCTGCCTGTCATCAAGAATTTCTTCACGCTAAGAAAGGCAGAGGTCATCACCATCCAAGCCACCGACACCCACAAAGACCTGGGCACCATCGCCCATGTATGGAAGTCGCTTGGCGAAGGCGGTGCGTCGCGCCATTCTTGTCTCATCAACCTGGGGGGCGGCATGGTGACCGACCTCGGCGGCTTCGCAGCATCCACCTTCAAACGTGGCATCAATTTCATCAACATCCCTACCACCCTCTTGGCGATGGTCGATGCGTCGGTAGGTGGAAAAACGGGCATCAACTTCAATGGCTTGAAGAATGAGATTGGCGTGTTCAACGATTCCAAGTTCGTCATCCTCGACACAGAGTTTCTGAAGACACTCGACACCGAGAACATCTGTTCGGGATATGCAGAAATGTTGAAGCACGGCTTAATTTCGAACGAAGAGATGTGGACGGAGCTGGTGACCTTCGACCTCGACCATCCCGACTTGAAGCACCTACAACAGATGGTGGCCGACAGTGTGAAGGTGAAGGAGCGCATTGTGGAGGAAGACCCTCACGAACACGGCATTCGCAAGGCTCTAAACCTAGGACACACCTTCGGTCATGCCTTCGAGAGTTGGGCATTGAAGCGCACTCCTATCTTGCATGGTTACGCCGTGGCATTCGGCTTGACCTGCGAGCTATACCTCAGTGCTGTGAAGACAGGATTCCCCACCGAGAAAATGCGACAGACGGTGAGTTTTATCAAAGAATATTATGGCACCTTGCCCGTCACCTGCGATGACTACCCCGAGCTGATAGAACTGATGACGCACGACAAAAAGAACCAAAACGGCATCATCAACTTCACCCTGTTGGGTGGCATCGGCGACATCCGCATCAACCAGACCGCCTCCACCGAGGAAATCAAGGAAGCACTTGACTTCTTTAGAGAAGGATGAGAAAGTGAAGAACGAAGAGTGAAGAGTGAAGAGCCCAACACTCTTTACTCATCATTTTTCATATAAAATCAGATATTTTCTCCATTTATACCTATTTAAAAGAAACCTAAAATTAAAGACATATCAATGAAAAAAATACTATTATACCTCCTTTTATTAGTGACATCCTCCATTCACGCCAATCCCGTCGATGACATCCTAGAGCGCATCGACAAGGGAGCATCACACAAGTTTCAAACCGTGCTTGTGAAGTCGGACAAGGACTTCTTCGAGATAGACCAAGCCAAGACTTCGTCGGGGAAGACCTCCCCCATCATCATCCGTGGCAACTCATGGGTGAACATCGCCGTAGGCGTAAACTGGTACTTGAAGCACTACGCTGGCATCCATATCTCTTGGAACAACATGACGGCAAAAATCCCCTCCACTCTCCCACGTGTGAAAAATAAGGAACGCCATGAGACAGAACTCACCCTGCGCTACGACTTCAACTACTGCACCTTCTCCTACTCTATGGCTTTCTGGGACTGGTACCGTTGGCAAAAGGAAATCGACTGGATGGCTCTCCACGGCATCAATATGCCGCTTGCCATAGTGGGTGAGGAATGCGTGTGGCGCAACATGCTCCTCAAGCTAGGCTACTCGGAAGAGGAAGTGGGCAAGTTTATCGCAGGTCCCGCCTTCCTGGCTTGGTGGGAAATGAACAATCTGGAAGGCTGGGGCGGTCCGCTGCCACCCAACTGGTACAAACAGCAGGAAGCCCTCCAGAAGAAAATCTTGGCTCGCATGAAGTCGCTCGGCATGAAACCCGTCTTGCCCGGCTACTGCGGCATGATGCCCCATGATGCCAAAGAGAAGCTAGGTCTGAACGTAACCGACGGTGGATTATGGAATGGATACCAACGCCCTGCCAACCTCTCCCCTACTGACCCTCGTTTCTCCGAAATCGCCGACCTTTACTTCAAGGAACTCACCAAATTGTATGGCAAGGCGGACTACTACTCCATGGATCCTTTCCATGAGAGCAACGACGATGCCGCCATCGACTATGCCAAGGCAGGAAAGGTTATGATGGATGCCATGAAACGTGTGAATCCACAAGCCACTTGGGTTATCCAGGGATGGACTGAGAATCCGCGACCTCTGATGATAGAAAGCATGAAGCCAGGCGACCTTCTCGTCCTCGACCTCTTCTCAGAGTGCCGCCCGATGTTTGGCATCCCCAGCGTATGGAAACGGGAGGGGGGATACGGCAAGCACCACTGGCTCTTCTGCATGCTAGAGAACTTCGGCGCCAACGTCGGGCTACATGGCAGAATGGACCAACTGCTGAATAACTTCTATCTCGCAACTGGAAAGAATCAGCAAGCAGAAAATCTCAACACTCAACATTCAGCACTCAATACTCTTAAAGGTTGGGGCTTCACCATGGAAGGTTCGGAAAACAACCCAGTAATGTTTGAGATGATGAGCGAGCTACCTTGGATTGACCACAAGATAACCAAGGAGGAATGGATAAAAGACTATTGCTTTGCACGCTATGGAGTACATGACACCACCATCGAGGAAGCATGGAAGATACTTGCCGAGAGCATCTACAACTGTCCACTGGGCAACAACCAGCAAGGTCCTCACGAACCGATATTCTGCGGTCGCCCATCGCTGAACAACTTCCAAGTGAAGAGCTGGTCGAAGATGCACAACTACTACGACCCAGACGACACACGACGCGCCGCCATTCTCATGGCAAGCGTGGCAGACAAGTATCGTGACAACAACAACTTTGAGTATGACTTGGTGGATATCTGCCGCCAGGCTCTCGACGACCAAGGCCGCCGCCAGTACCTCAAGACGATAGCCGACTACCATGCCTTTGCCCGCAAAGATTTCGACAAGGACGCCGCCCGTTTCTTGGAAATGCTTCTGCTGCAAGACAAGTTGCTCGGCACTCGCTCGGAGTTCCGACTGGGCCATTGGACAGAAGCAGCCCGAAGCCTAGGCAAGACTGCGGCAGAGAAAGACCTATACGAATGGAACGCCCGAGTTCAAATCACGACTTGGGGAAACCGCACCTGTGCTGACAAGGGTGGGCTTCGCGACTATGCCCACAAGGAATGGCAAGGCATTCTCAAAGATTTCTACTACAAACGGTGGAGCATATACATGAAGGCTCTAGCCGACCAAATGGAAGCCAACACCAAGCCCGACTACGAAGCCCTTGGCGGAGGCAAGAATGCTAACAAGACTTCAGCGGAACTTTTCCAGATGGCATTGCCTAGCGGTCCGCAAATCGACTGGTATGGCATCGAAGAACCATGGACTCTACAGCACAACGCCTATTCGGCGAAGCCAGAAGGCAACAGCGTGGATGTGGCGAAGGAAGTCGTCAACTTTATTAAATAATGTTGAACACTTATGAATAGATTAAAATCCCTAGACATCATGCGAGGGCTGACGGTAGCCCTCATGATACTCGTCAACAACGGCGGCAAGTACAACTACAGCGTCTTGGAGCACAGCAAATGGAACGGCTTGACTCCATGCGACCTCGTATTTCCTTTCTTCCTCTTCATGATGGGAATGTCCACCTTCCTATCCTTGAAGAAGTCGGGATTCAAGCCATCGGCACCCCTCTACAAGAAGATTGCCAAACGAACCGCCTTGCTCTTCCTCATCGGCTTGGGCATCAACTGGTTCGACATGATATGCAGCGGCAACGGTCTTGACTTTGCCCACCTCCGCATTTGGGCAGTTTTGCAGCGCATCGCCCTCTGCTATGGCATCGTGTCGGTGCTGGCCATCACGATAAACCATCGCTACTTCATCCACACCATCATCGGGTTGCTCGTCATCTACATGGGCATCCTCACCTTTGGAAACGGCTATGCCTACGACTCATCCGTCAACATCCTAGCCCAAGCGGATATCAAGTTGTTTGGCATCGACCATCTCTACCACAAGAGTCCAGTCGATCCCGAAGGGTTGCTGGGTACCATCCCTAGCGTCGCCCACACAATGATAGGTTTCCTCTGCTGCAAGTATATCTCCGTGGCTGGGCAAGACGTATATTCCAAAATCAAGTTTCTGAAGATTGCCGGCTTGGTCATGGTCGTCCTAGGCTTCTTCCTCTCGCTCATCGGCTTCGGCATCAACAAGCGTATTTGGAGTCCCAGCTACGTTTTCGTAACCTGCGGATTCGCCGCATGGATACTCAGTCTGCTCATCCAGTGGATAGACAAGAAGCCAACAACCGAAAGCCTAGCAGAAGCGACAGCCAACATACAAAAAACAAAAGGCGACAATCCTGTGACCAAGCTCTTCCTAGCTTTCGGCATGAACCCATTATTCCTCTATGTCATGAGCGAATTTCTAGCCATAGTCTTCGGCGCATACGGCATCAAGGACTTGATATTCGAGGGATTCCGTAGCCTCATCCCAAACGAATACCTAACCTCCCTCACCTATGCGACATTCTTCGTAGCCCTCCATGCCGTCATGGGCATCTGGATGTATCGCAAAAAGATATTCATCAAGCTATAGACTATAGAATGTCAAAGAAAGCCCAACAAAAGAGATATTTTTACACTTTTTGGGGGGCTTTCGCTTGGCATTGTGTTTTTTCTGCGATTATATTCGAAATAATCCACCATATTTGGTCTGCATCCACCTCAAAATAATGATGGGCAATAATATCACGCAGCCCTTTAACATTTTTCCAATCTATCTCAAGATGAGTTGGAAGAAGCGTTCCTTTCGTTACCTTGTCCAATCCTTTCAAACTCTCACCTATCGCAATAAACTGCACACAAATAGAGTCGAGAATTGCTACTCCTGTAGAAGATATGAGAAAATCATCGCCACAATGATAAGGTTGCGAACGTTCCTCTATATGCCCTATTGATACAAAAACTCTATTGAGTATATCCAAAGCTATACCTTTATCGTATTGCATAAATTCCATCCCGCTCTATTCTCGACCTAAAAAACGGATTCATATTCTTATGAATTCCAACCACATCCACAGAACAATGGAAGAGATTTTCCAAAAAATCTTTCAAATTAGCAAGCAGGAAAGGATTAGGCGTTTCAGTCTCTACACAAACATCCAAGTCGCTTTGTTCGGTTTGCTCGTTTCTTAAGACAGACCCAAAGATACGCAATGTCTTGACCCCAAAATCATGAGTAATTTTGGAAGCATTTTGCTTGATTGCTGCGATATAATCTTGAACGGTCTTCATAAGTTTCTCCTTTTTTCTACCGCAAAATTAGCAATTATTCTTAAAACCACAAAACTTTTTGCAGAAAAAGTTACGAAAGTTTCAAAAAGTTGCAGAAGAGGAAATATGCTTCAACAATTATTTTAACATATACGCGCGTATGAAATATGTTTTTCTAGCAAAAAGTATCAAAGTATCATCTTTTTGTATTTTTACAATTATATATAATTAATACACAACTGATTATAAAAATGAGACTTTTCGTATATTTGATAAAAAGTCTCATCAAAGTATCATCGATGTATCATTCTACAACTTTTTAACTTCCGACGTGTGGTCACTCTATGAACAAGCTACGAGCAACCATTGCCCATACATTGGGCACTCATTGCCCAAATATAGGGCATTCATTTGGGCAAGATACTTTCAAGAGCAGTCTAAATTTCGGAAATGAGACTTCGATGATACATTGATGAGACTTCTTGGCGAATTTTCGCAAAAGTATCATCATCACTACATCACTATAAATCAAAATGTTAAACCGCCTTTTACAAGCAAAGATGAGACTTTGACACTTTTTTCGCAAAAAAACTTTTTTACATACAAGAAGGAGAAGTTTCTTTCCCTTTCACTTCCTCGCAAACCGCCATCTCTACACCTCGATAAATCACCACGAGCTTATGGAGCCTGGTGGTTCTCACAGCCTCGCGTACGATGCCACTGTCGGCATAACGGCATATCTGGGCCGAGGCTTCCCCGAAGAGTTTCTGCACCTGTACATCCGTGGTGTTCGACTTGCAATATTTCAACTCCACGATATACGAGTCGGTCATATCCTTGTAGATGTCGCAAAGCGGAGCAAGGAAAATGTCAGCATAGCCCCCATCATTATCCAGCTCAGAGATGGGACGGTAGAACTGGCACTGGCTGGTCATCGTCAGCGTGAAACCATGCACGAAAGCCTCGCCCTTTTGCTTGTCCCTCTGCGAGGAAAAACGCTTAAGGCAATCAGCGATACAACCGAAGAAAGCCTTATAGTCGCCATCGAACGCCATTTTACTCTCCAGTTGGTTTTTACCGTAAGAATCATAAGTTAAATCATTCTCCTTGTAAGTGCCATCTATCGTTACCATGCCGAAGTAGAAGAGACTCAAGAAATTGTCCAGATTGATACTCTCCGCAGGAAATTATCTCTTCATAGACGAATTTCCTGTCCTGCCTCATTTACTTTCTGACACAGGAAAGACAACTGTTCCACGGCACCCCCTTGTTCACGCAATTCCTCCTTGATGCCTGAAGGCAATAGATGCGCATAGACACTGCAAAACGAGCCGAACTTGACATAGTAATTTTCGAGCATGGAGAGGGTGAGGCTCTTGCCGAAACGGCGAGGGTGTATATAGAAGAAGTACATATTTGACTCTTCTATATCCTCGATGAAAGGAGTTTTGTCCACATAGTAACAATCCTTTTCTATCACATCCTCAAAATTCTGCATGCCGTATGGTATGAGCTTGCGATAAATCCGCTTTCTTCTTTCTCTCATTGCCATAGTCGCTTCCTTAAACTTTCTGCAAAGATAATGTTATTCAGCGACATCGCCAAATATTTGCCCACTATTTTCACCTTGATATATTAAAAAGCATAAAAAGCTGATGCTAGTTCAGATTTATTTTGTACTTTTGCAGCAAAATAATAAAAAATAGATATATCTAAATAAGTATGAACATTTTAGAGTTAAGCGAACAGGAGATAGTTCGCAGACAGAGTCTTCAGACATTGCGCGAAATGGGCATTGACCCATATCCAGCAGCAGAGTTTCCAACCAACGCATTCAGCACAGACATCAAAGCTGAGTTCAAGGACGAGGACGAGCCACGCCAGGTAGTAATCGCTGGCCGTATGATGGGGCGTCGCGTGATGGGTAAAGCTAGCTTTGCAGAACTGCAGGACTCCAAAGGAAGAATTCAGGTTTATGTGGCTCGCGACGAGATTTGTCCCGACGAGAACAAAGACCTTTACAATACTGTTTTCAAGAAGCTCCTTGACATCGGCGACTTCATCGGTGTGAAGGGTTTCGTTTTCCGCACACAGACTGGCGAGATTTCCGTTCACGCCAAGGAATTGTGCTTGCTCTCCAAGAGCCTCAAGCCGCTGCCTATCGTGAAGTACAAAGACGGCGTGGCTTACGACAAGTTTGACGACCCTGAGCTTCGCTATCGCCAGCGCTACGTTGACCTCATCGTGAACGACGGCGTGAAGGACACCTTCCTGCAGCGCGCCACCGTGCTCCGCACCCTCCGCAAGGTGCTCGACGAGGCTGGCTACACAGAGGTGGAGACCCCTACCCTGCAAAGCATCGCAGGCGGTGCATCGGCTCGTCCTTTCATCACCCACTTCAATGCACTCGACCAGGATATGTATATGCGCATCGCCACAGAGCTTTACTTGAAGCGACTCATCGTGGGTGGCTTCGAGGGTGTATATGAGATTGGCAAGAACTTCCGCAACGAGGGTATGGACCGCAACCACAACCCCGAGTTCACCTGCATGGAGCTTTACGTGCAGTATAAGGACTACAACTGGATGATGTCGTTCACAGAGAAGTTGCTCGAAACCATCTGCATCGCCGTAAACGGAAAGCCTGAGCGCGAAATCGACGGCAACATCGTGAGCTTCAAGGCTCCTTATCGCCGTCTGCCTATCCTCGATGCCATCAAGGAGAAGACCGGCTTCGACTGCAACGGCAAGAGCGAGGAGGAGATTCGCAACTTCTGCAAGGAGAAGGGCATGGACGTGGACGAGACCATGGGCAAGGGCAAGCTCATCGACGAACTCTTCGGCGAGTTCTGCGAGGGCACCTTCATCCAGCCTACCTTCATCACCGACTATCCTGTGGAGATGTCACCATTGACCAAGATGCACCGCTCTAAGCCAGGTTTGACTGAGCGTTTCGAGCTGATGGTGAACGGCAAGGAGCTGGCCAACGCCTACTCCGAGTTGAACGACCCTATCGACCAGGAGGAGCGTTTCATTGACCAAATGAAACTTGCCGACAAGGGTGACGACGAGGCGATGATCATCGACCAGGACTTCCTTCGCTCCCTGCAGTACGGTATGCCTCCTACCTCAGGTATCGGCATCGGCATCGACCGTCTTGTAATGCTCATGACGGGCAAAACCTTCATCCAGGAAGTATTGTTCTTCCCTCAGATGAAGCCCGAGAAGAAGATGCCTCAGAGCACTATCAAGGAGTGGGCTGAGATTGGCGTGCCAGAGGACTGGGCATACGTTCTCCGCA